>CAYXFI010000490.1:0-2885 GCA_964464205.1 uncultured Cytophagia bacterium | reverse complement strand
GAAAGATGAGGCCATCGTACAACTCCAGCACACGATCAGCGGTTAGGGCAAACTCGAGGTTGTGGGTCACAATCACGAGGGTCAACCCCTGGTCCCGGACCAGCGACCACAGTAGCTCGTGAAGTGCCCGGCTTGACTGAGCGTCGAGGTTGCCGGAGGGTTCGTCCGCCAGCAGCAGACGAGGCGAGTTAGTGAGGGCGCGCGCTACCGCGACTCTCTGCTGTTCACCCCCCGAGAGCTCGTTGGGTCGATGGTGCAGCCGATCGGCCAGGCCCACCTGCTCCAGCAACTCCTCCGCCCGCCTGCGCGCCGCCTTCGGATCCATCCCGGCGATCAGCGCCGGCATCATCACGTTCTCCAGCGCCGAAAATTCCGGCAGCAGATGGTGAAATTGAAAGACGAAACCCGTCGTCCGGTTGCGGAAAGCAGCCAGCCGAAGGTCATCCATCCGGAAAACGTCCACGCCGTCCAGGTGTACGGTGCCCGAAGTGGGCCGATCCAGAGCGCCCAGAATGTGGAGCAATGTGCTCTTGCCCACGCCCGAAGGCCCCACAATGGACACGATCTCCCCCTTTCGCACCTCCAGGTCAACTCCCTTCAGCACGTGCAGGCGCTGATTCCGGCCCGTGGGGTAGTACTTGTGAATCCCTCGAACTGAAAGTATGACGTCGTCCTTGTTCGCCATCACTCACTCGTAACGGATCGCTGCCACCGGGTCCAGCTTCGCCGCCTTCCAGGAAGGATACAGGGTGGCCAGAAAGGACAAGAACATGGCCGCCACCGCAACCATCGCGAAATCCAGCGGCCGCATGTACACCGGCAGCTTGTTGATGATGTAAATGTCAGCGGGCAGGCTGAACCAGCCGAACCGCAATTGCGACCAGCAGAGAACGTACCCAACCACCAGGCCCAGGGCTGTGCCAATGGCGCCGGCCACCAGCCCCTCCAGCACGAAGATCCGCATGATGCTGCGCGAAGTGGCTCCCATCGACTTGAGGATCCCAATGTCCCGGGTCTTCTCCATCACCACCATGATCAGGGAGCTCACGATGTTGAACGCAGCCACCAGAATAATGAGGCTCAGAACGATGAAGGCCGCCCACTTCTCGATCTGCATCCACGAGAAAAGGGTCTTGTTGAGCTGGAACCAGGTGATCGTGTGGAATGGGTATCCCAGCATCTCGTCGATTCGATCGGCGACCCAGCGGACATTCTTCAAGTCGTCCACACGGATCTCCAGGCCCGTGATCCGATTCCCCATGCGGAACAACTTCTGCGCCTGCTCGAGGGAAATGTACGCGAACGTATCGTCGTATTCGAACAATCCGGTTTCGAAGTACCCCGCTACGCGGCATTCCGTCATGGGCGGAATCTGCCCGAAGATGCCGGTGATCCCCGCCGGACTTACCAGGATCACGCGGTCGCCCAGAGAAACGGCGAGACGGTCGGCCAAATTGAATCCGAGCACGATCCCGGGAAGAACCTTGCCGTCGTTCGAGGGCTTGCGCGAGAAGTCCAGCTCTCCGTAAATGATCTTGTTCGGAATGTCCGTCACCTCGCCCAGTGTGCTCGCCTCCGCCCCTTTGATGATCACCCCCTCTATTTCGGAGGCGGATCGGATCATCGCCTTCTCGTAGATGTAGGGCGAGACCCCCACCACGTGGGGAATTGCCCGCACCTTCTGCATCACCTCGCGCCAGTTCTCGATGCCTTGATCGTGGAACGTGCGCAGTCGGATGTGCGCGTCGAAGCCGATGATCCGGGAGCGGACCTCACGCTCGAATCCATTCATCACCGACAGCACGATCACGAGCGCGGCCGTCCCGATCATGATCCCCACGATCGAGAAGTAGGCGATGAGCGAAATGAAACCGGTCTTCCTCCGGGTTCGCAGGTAGCGTTTGGCGATGAAGAACTCGTACATCATGCCTTCTCGGGACGCATCTGGGGAAAGAGAATGACGTCGCGGATCGAGGGCTGGTTGGTCAGCAGCATCACCAACCGGTCCACTCCGATTCCCAGGCCAGCGGTGGGGGGCATGCCGTATTCCAGAGCGCGGAGGTAATCCTCGTCCAACACCTGCGCCTCTTCATCCCCCCGCTCGCGCAACTCCATCTGCCGCTCGAAGCGCTCGCGCTGGTCGAGCGGATCGTTCAGCTCAGAAAAAGCGTTGCCGATCTCGTGCCCGGCCACAAAAGGCTCGAATCTCTCCACCAGCTCCGGGTCTTCCCGGTGACGTTTGGCGAGCGGTGAGAGCTCGATCGGATAATCGATGATGAACGTAGGCTGAATCAGCGTCGGTTCGACGCGCTCTTTGAAGATTTCGTCCAGCAGCTTTCCTTTGTCCCACCAGCTCTCCACCTCGAGACCAAGCTTCTGGGCCACCCGCCGGATCTCCTCTTCCTCCTTGCCCCTCAGGTTGAAGCCGGTTGCTTCTTCGATCGCCTCGAAGTAGCGCCTGCGCGGCCAGGGAGCCCGAAGGTCAATCTTGTGCCCCTGGTACTCAATCTCGGGCGTGCCCAACACCTCTTGCGCGATGTACGTGACCATCTCCTCCACCAGTCCCATCATGAAGGTGTAATCTTCGTAGGCCACGTACAGTTCCATCATCGTGAATTCGGGGTTGTGGAAGCGATCGATCCCCTCGTTCCGGAAGTCCTTGGAGATCTCGTACACCCCTTCGAAACCGCCCACGATGAGCCGCTTGAGGTACAACTCGTCCGCAATCCGCAGGTAGAGATCGATGTCCAGCGCGTTGTGGTGAGTGATGAAGGGCCGCGCCGAAGCCCCTCCGTAGATCGGCTGCAGGACGGGGGTCTCCACCTCGATGTACCCCTTGCCGTCCAGAAAACGCCGCATTGCGCTGATGATGCGCGAGCGCTTGA
>CAYXFI010000489.1:0-2920 GCA_964464205.1 uncultured Cytophagia bacterium | reverse complement strand
GGCCGGCCTTGGAGCCATCACGATCGTCGGCACGATGGAGATGAACTACATCGCGGGCTACGCCATGACCTGGTGGGGGTTCGTCACCGGCATCGTCGTGCTGATCCTCACTGCGACCGGCTGGGTCATCTACCGATTCCGTGAAACCCGGGCGCTGACCCTCGCGCAGTTCTTCGAGATGCGCTACAGTCGTAACTTCCGGATCTTCGCTGGCTTTCTTGCCTTCCTTTCGGGGATCATCAACTTCGGCATTTTCCCGGCGGTGGGCACGCGTTTCTTCATCTACTTCTGTGGCCTTCCGCAACAACTGGACATCCTCGGGCTCGCGGTTCCCACATTCCCCGTGGTTATGGCAGTTTTGCTCTCCGTTTCGCTCTACTTCGTGTTCAGCGGTGGACAGATCGCGGTCATCGTCACGGATTTTGTGCAGTCGGTTTTCGTGAACTTCGTGTTCATTTTGATTCTGATCCTCTTCATGGTGCAGTTCCACTGGGATCAGATCTACGAGGCCCTGGCATCCGCGCCGCAGAACGCTTCTCTCATCAACCCTTTCCACACCAGCAAGGTGGAGGATTTCAACTTCTGGTATTTCCTGATCGGCGTGGTCGGCAACATCTACGCGTGGATGTCGTGGCAGGGTACGCAGGGGTACAACGCTTCCGCCGCAAACGCCCACGAGGCGAAGATGGCGGCACTATTGAGCAACTGGCGAAACTTACCTCAGGCCCTGTTCCTGCTGTTCGTGCCCATTGTGGCCTACGTTGTGATGCGCCATCCGGATTTCAGCCAGTACTCCTCGCAGGTGAATTCCGTGCTGGAGACCATCGACAGCAAGGCTATCCGCAGCCAGTTGACGGTACCGTTGGTGCTCACGCACCTACTACCTGCTGGGCTGATGGGGGCTTTCGCCGCGGTGATGCTCGCAGCCTTCGTCACCACGCACGACACCTACACGCACTCGTGGGGCAGCATCTTTGTGCAGGACGTTCTGATGCCCCTGCGCGGCAGACCATTTGCTCCGGAGCAGCACATTCGTCTGCTGCGGGCTGCGGTGGTCGGGGTTGCCATCTTCATCTTCTGCTTCAGTCTGTTGTTCAAGCAGAGCGAGTACATTTTCCTGTTTTTCGCCGTGACCGGAGCGATCTTCGCGGGAGGCTCGGGAGCGGTCATCATCGGCGGCCTCTACTGGAAGCGGGGCACCACGGCGGGGGCATGGGCTGCGATGATCCTCGGGGCGACCATCGCGGTGTCCGGAATCATCCTGAACCAGATCTACCCCGACTTCCCGGTCAACGGGCAGATGTTCTGGGGCATCGCGATGGGCGTTTCCTCGCTCGCGTACGTGGTGATTTCTCTCCTGGATCGCAAACCGGCGGTGAACATGGATGCCCTTCTCCACCGTGGCAAGTACGCGATCGCGGGGGAACGTCCCGTTGGCGAGAAGCTTCGCTTCCGGTTTCTCCGGGCTCTCGGGTTCGACGACGAGTTCAGCCGGTGGGACAAACGGATCTACTGTTTCACCTACGCGTGGACCATTGCCTGGTTCGTGGTGTTTGTGATTGGCACGGTGTACAACCTCACCCACGAGGTAGGCGACGGCGTGTGGATGGCCTTCTGGGAGTTCTACACCAGGCTCCTCGCCGCGATGGCGGTGGCGGTGGTGGTCTGGTTCACCGTGGGTGGGGTCATCGATCTCAAGCGAATGCTCTCTCGGCTGAAGACCATGCGCAGGGACGAGCGCGACGACGGTTTTGTGATCGCTGGCCGTAGCCGGGTGGACGTGCCCGACAGGGAAGCCTCGTGAGAGCTTGCGTACGCCGTGACACTTTTTGCTCGTACTCTGACAATTTCGGGCGTAGATAGTAACGGTTTTCGTCATTGCGAGTTCGGGCGGCGCGCAGGCAAGAGATGGCGAAAGGCGAGAAGGGAGTTGGTCGCCGGGAATTCCTGAAAGGCCTCGGCACGGGTGTGGTGGGAGCGGTTGTCGCCACCAGGATCAGGCCGGTGCCGGCGGAGGAGTCGCAGGCGCCTGCCGCGTGGGATGGTAAGGTGCCCCTGCGTCTTCGGGTGAACGGTCGGCTTCACTCTCTCTGGCTCCAGCGGCGCACGACGCCAGCCCGCGCTCTGCGCGAGCACTTGGGCCTGACCGGCACCAAGATCACCTGCGACCGCGGTGAGTGCGGGAGCTGCACTGTGCTGAGAGCCCGTGTATTCCTGCCAGGTCCTGGCGGTGGAGGCCCAGGATCGGGAGATCACCACCGCCGAGGGTCTGGTAGATGGTGAGGAGCTGGGCCAGATTCACAAGCCCTTCGTAGAGCACGACGCGAGGCAGTGTGGCTTCCGCACCCCGGGTCAAATCGTGGCGGCCAAGGGCCTGCTTGTGAAGAACGCCCATCCGACTCGTGATGAGGTCATTCGGGGGATGTCGGGGAATCTGTGTCGCTGTGCGGTTTACCCGAGCATCATCCGCGCCGTGGAGGAGCTGGCGAAAGAGCAGCAGGAAGCCCCGGCCGGTAGGTCTCAGCCCTTCCAGGAAGGAAGAGGATGGCCAGGAGACTTGTTCGATCCGTGTGGGATTTCGAAGAAGAATTCATCGGGACGGTCGCTGAGGTTCCGGAGAAACTACCGGAGCCGTGGCCTGTGGAAGAGCGGTTGCGCGTGGCCGGAAAGGGCCATCCGCGCGTCAATGGCTACCAGCGGGTGTCGGGGGACGCAAGGTACGCTTTCGACATTCAGCTGCCAGGCACGGCCTACGGCTGGATTCTGAGATCTCCCCAGCCCCGCGCTCGCATCCGGAAGATCAACACGGACAAGGCCCTCGCCATGCCCGGTGTGCTCGCAGTTTTCACGCACGAGCACGTCCCGAAGATCTCCTGGTACCGGGACTCATTCCTGTTCGATCCGCACCTCGGGTACGAAG
>CAYXFI010000488.1:0-2922 GCA_964464205.1 uncultured Cytophagia bacterium | reverse complement strand
GAACCGGATTGTTCCGCACGTACAGCCACTTCTCTTCGTAGCTCTGCCACGAACGTAGCTGCCTGTCCCAAAAACTCCTCTGCCAGACGGGCTTCTCTTCCGGCCACGGCCAAACGCGCGACGGGGCGCGTCTCGGAGGGGCACGCTTCTGCGCGATCCAAAAGCGACCAGGGCACAACCGGTTCCCCCAGCCTTTCCGAACGGACGCGCAAAGCGCGTCCCTCCGAAAATGGGCCAACACGCCTTAACATCACCAGAGCGCCACACAATCGGACCCGCGAAGCAGGCAGCCGCGCCGAAGCGCGGCCTTCCGAAAACCCTCACACCTTACCGCACCAGAGCGACTTTCTGGACAGCAGCCCGGCTCTCTGTCTGCAGGCGCACCAGGTACACGCCACTGGGTACGGGGCGGCCGAACGAATCGGTCCCGCGCCACAGCGCCCGGTGCAGGCCCGCCGCTTTGCGTCCGCGGTCCAGGGTGCAGACCCGACGGCCCCGAGCGTCCCAGACCTCGAGCCGGACGCGCGATTCCCGAGGGAGCGTGTACACGACCGTCACCGAAGCGTTGAAGGGATTGGGATGTGGCGGTGCCAGGGCGAAATCGCGCGGCGCCGTGCCAGCAGGGCCTTCCACCGCGTGCGGGACCATCAGGAATACGTGCTTGCGATACACCACCACACTGTCCGGAGCAAAACTCTCAACCGCCGGCACCTCAACGACCACCCAGTTGTCCCCCGGCGTCGCTTCGCCGGTGAGAATCCGGGCCACTACCGTGTGCTCTCGCGGATGGGGAAGAATGGCCTCTGCCGGCAAACGGCCGCCCCGGCGGTTCTCCAACCACACGCGAATCTCGCCTTTCTCGTGGTAGGCGGTGATGTTCACCCACAGCGTGTCTCCCACGGCAAGCGTGTCCCGCATCGGCCGCACGTCCGGCATCTGCACCCGGTTGCACATCGGCATGTAGATCTGGGACTGACTCGGAGTCCAGCTCGTGTCTGCCACGAAGCTATTCGACCACGCCGGTCGCCCAGGAGCCTCGCCGCGCCTCAGCATCGCCCGCCAGCTCTCGTCCGTGAGGCGATCCGTGGAAGGCCACGTGAACTCGTAGTAGGAGAAACCGGCGCCGCGGGTCAGCACGAGCTGGCCCTCCACCGGGCAGATGGCGTAGACGAAGTACGGATAGCCCACGCCGACCTCCAGCACCGTTCCGCTGTTCTGGTCCGTGTGCACGTCGGCGATCACGGGCATCTCTTCGTCATCCGCTGGCACCGAAGTCCCTGGCCACGGCAGCGCCTCAGCAATCTGTTGCAGGGTCGTGCCGATCCCCAGAATCGTCAGGTACTCGGACCGCGTCAGGCCTTCATTCCGCAGCTCTTTCTCCGAGATCGTCTTCAGCCGGAGGAGCAGGCTGTGCAACGTATCCACACTGGCGCTGAAATCGCCGAAAAACAGGTTGCGACCCATCAGTCCCTCACGGAGAAAGCGAGCGAGGCTGGCCAGGCGAGCGTACAGGTGCACAGCTGGCTCCACGTATCCTTGCTTGCCGAGCACGGCGGGCGTGATACCCGTCTCCGTCCCGCCCTGTTTCGCGTACAGGATCGTGTCGTGTCGCAGCTCCGCCCAGGACGCCAAAGCTGCGTAGAGGTCTTTGTCCAACCAGGCCAAAGTTTGCATCCAATCCGGGTAGCCCGGCCCTTTGTGCACGAGCAGGGGCATGAGACAGTAGAGCCAATTCCAGTAGACGTTCTGTGCCCACACGGTGTCCGGGTAGGCGGCGAACTCACGGCGCAGCGAATCGAGCTTCACCGGGTACGAGGGATAGAGCGTCCAGTCCGGCGTTTGCTGGAGCAGCTCGTAGGCTCGCTGGGAGCCGAGCACGGCCATCACGTCCAGACCGCGAGGCATGAGGCGTCCGTCGGGGAGCTTGTTGAACACGAGCTCGTCCAGCACGTAGGAGTCGGGGATGAATCGCTGGCCCATCAGCCGGAATCCGGCAGGCTGGTCCGGGTACTCGATCTTGGGTCCCGGCAGCGTTCGCGCCAGCCCCCCGAACTCCGCCAGTCTACTTGTGTCTGCCAAGGCATCCGGACTCAGTTCCTCGAACCCGTGGCCGTAGACCTGGCGCGCTAACGCCAAGTACAGCTCCGGCGTCAGGTCATCGCTCTTACCCACGAAGAACACTGTGGGCTGGTAGATGGCGTCCCAAATGTCCCTGGCAGGGAGCCCGTCCACGCTTGCCCGCGCCAGCGCCTGCGTCAGCAACAGCGCCGCCAGCGTGAATCCTTGCGAGTCGCGGGCGAAGGTCATGCGCCCCAACCACATCATGGCCAGGAAGTAGTGGCGCAGGGAGTCGGAGCGCGTGTAGTGGCCGCGCGGGATGTACTGGGTGTAGTCCTCTGGGTAGGCGAAAATCGGTGAGATTGTGAACGACGCCTGTCGGCGAATGAACTCCAATTCCTGCTGGTAGAGTCCGGAGGTACGCGCGGGTACGAACGTGCTGTCCAGCAGCGATCGCGCCACGTTCAGGTAGGCGAGGTTGCGCCACAGGGCCCACCGGGCCAGCGTATCCGTCGCGGCGTCCTGTTGAACCAGCGTCTCGTCGTAGAGCGCCCGCAAGAGCCCATCCAGCCAGCCGTAGAACCGGCGGGTTTCGAGGGTCATCAAGATGCGGTCGAACACGAGGTGGAAAGTGTGCAGGAGTGCATCGGAGGTAACGAGGATCGGAATGCCCAGTTCGCGGGCTTCGTTGTAGACGTCGTACATCTCCCGGAAGGCACGAGCGCGGGTCTCCACGGCGGGTCGCCCGGGGACCACGACGAAGTGGTTCCGGCGCAGGAGTTGGAGCTCCTCCTCGCTGAACCGGAATTGCTCGAAATTGACCACGTTGCTGAAATCGGGGGCCACATCGAGAGGAGTCAGCGA
>CAYXFI010000487.1:0-2924 GCA_964464205.1 uncultured Cytophagia bacterium | reverse complement strand
GGTAAGCCCGGATCATCATGAGCCCGGTCAATTCCCCGTGCGCCCCGGCAGCCGGCTGGAGGCTCACACCCGCCATTCCGCCGATCTCGCAGAGGTACTCGCCGAGCTCGCGCATGAGCTGTAACGCCCCCTGCACCGTGGCAGTAGGTTGGAACGGGTGTAGCCGGACAAACCCGCTCACGCGGGCCAACGCCTCGTTCACCTTGGGGTTGTACTTCATCGTGCAGGAACCGAGGGGGTAGAATCCCTTGTCCACGTGGTGATTCAGCGTAGAGAGGCGCACGAAATGTCGGACTGCCTCCGGTTCGGTCACCTCGGGCAGCAGGGGATCTTTTGTGCGAAGATCGTCGCAGGGGATGAGTTCCTCCACAGGCACGACCGGTACATCACTGTCCGGGAGCTCTACGGCCTGTTTCCCGGTGCCCGACAACTCGAAAATCAACGGTTCCGGGGCAGAACTCGGATGGGCCATACTCACCTCTTTTCCCGAATTCGAGGATTTCACGTCAAATCGTCGCGCAAGGATGCCAGAACGTGTCCGGCGTTGCAGCCATCAAGCGAGACAGCCCCCAAGCCCAAGTGTGCACACGAAAAAGCGCCGATCAAGTTAACAGAATACCCTCTGATTGTCAAGGCGTTTTTCCCCACGGGCGGCACCAGCTTCCGCCTAAGTATTTGATTCTCTTTGGCGTTCATCCTGCCGGTGGCCAGCCTCGCTTGTGGCATCCGTCACACCCGCCCGGCGCAGGAGGTCGCCCCCAGGGAACACCAGTTGCAATTGGCTCTGGGAGACGGTCGGAATAGCCGTGGATGACACTTCGACGTGGACCGACACGCGGAGGGAATGACCGGCGGATTTGGCGAACGCCTGCCAGAACCGGCCCACAAGGCTCGGCGGAACAGCCACTTCAGATTCGTGATCCGGGTGAAGGTCGAAGGAAGACTACCCCCTTGATCTTTGCGGTAGGGCTACTCGCTGCGAGGGCAGAACGCTGATGCTCGCCCAGAGCCCCCGGTACCTCCCCGCCAGGCACTCTCCACCGACGGTCAACTACAGACCGGTCGGCAACGGGAAGGCCCGCATGAGCACTTTCTCGTAGATCACCGGTCGATACCGCCGCCTCAGATCGGCCAGCAATCTCGCCGTAAGCTGCCGGATTGTCTCCCGCCGGTAGCGCTCCCACGCTTCCGTTTTGGCTTCCTGGAAAGATTTCAAGCGCTCGGGCCGTTCGTCCTCAATCCGAATCACCGACCACTTGCGCCCCACCGAGATGGGCCCCGCGATCTCCCCTTTGTGCATCTTGATGGCCGTGGCGCCCAGCTCTCCGAAGGCGTGTTCTCCGATCCAGCCCAGCAGGCCATCTTTTTCCTTGGTCGACCGACGCTCGTTGAACTGCTTGGCCAGCTTGATGAAGTCCTCGCCCGCCTTCGCTCTGCGAGCGACCTCCTCCGCGAGGTCGTAGTCACCGATGAGGATCTCCCGCACCAGTCGGGCCTCCGGCACCTTGAACCGCTCCCGGTGAGCCTCGAAGTACTTTCGGACTTCCTCTTCTTCGAACTTCACTTTCTGCCGCACAAGCCGATTCTCCAGCACCGTCGGCAGGACCCGCAGCTTGTAGTTGCGAAGCTGTTCCAGCACGTCGGGATCGCGGTCGTAGCCGCGCTCGTAGGCGTACTGCGTGAGGAACTTCCGTCGCGCAATGCCCTGGATCCAAGAGCGCCGGGTCTTCTCGTTCGTGAAGTCGGGCTGGTGACGCGGATTCGACTTGCGCACGTACTCGATCACGTCCCCGATGGTCAGACTGTCCCCCTTCCAACGACAGAGCGTGTACTTGTAGCTCTTCTGGGGAACCACCTCGAACTGGTCGCTGTCTTCCGTAGCCTCGCCGCCCAGCACCATCGCCTTGCGGATTTTCATCAGGGCCGAGAAGTGATTCCAGGTCCACTCGTCCTCTTCGTACCCGTAGTATTTCGCCACCTGCTCGATGAACTTCTCCAGCGCCTGATTGATTTTTTCCCGGTAAAGCCTCGAATTCCGGATCTGCCCCAGTATCTCGTACCGAACCAGCCGAAACGGCTGCCGGGGTACCTCTCGCTTCTCGACCACGTAGAAGAGCTCGTACCCCTTCTCCGTGCGCAGCGGTTTGGAGAACTCACCCTTTTCCAGCTCCAGGATCTTCCTGCAAATCCGCGGCTCGTACGTGCCCCACCGAATCCACCTCGGGTTGCCGCCGCTCTTGCGATCCGCCTCGTCATCCGAATACCGGCGCGCCAAGCTGTCAAAAGGCACGCCGTCGCGGAGTTGATCGTAGATCCACCAAGCTCTGTGGCCCTTAGCCAGCAACTCGGCGGGCTTCTCCGCACCCGCGGTCGAGATGAGGATGTGCTTCGCGCGCACAGCCACGCCGGAGTATTTGTACCACTCCCGAATGGCCCGACGCGGCACCACCCGGTAGAGCACATTCTCGCGCATCATCTCTTCCATCACTACGCGATCGCGCGTCTCTTGGAAACGCGCCGCGAACGAGGAGTCCTGGTCCAACCCCAGACGCAGTGCCTCGAGATACTTCATCCGCGCATCAACCAGGCGCTCGAGGTGATTCCGACGGCTCTGCATCGGCACCGACTGGAGACTCCTTGGGTCTTTGCCGCGCCGGAAGTGATCCCGGAACTCACCTAAGGTGATGCGCAGGTTGGCCACCCGCGCGACCGTCAGAGCGTCGTCAAAGCTACGGCAACCGATCAACAGCAACCCGGCAGCGACTGCAAACAGCGCAATCCTTTTCCGCATCCAGAACCTCGTGTCGTTTTCGCGTCCTATTCTCGCCGTCGACCCGCTTTTCCGCGGCCCCTTCAATGGCGAACCACACGGCTCGGCACAGATGCGCCGTGGTCATCCGAGGCCCACGTCTTTCCGAAAGCGA
>CAYXFI010000486.1:0-2946 GCA_964464205.1 uncultured Cytophagia bacterium | reverse complement strand
TTCGCGGAAAATAGGACTCGGACGCTGCAAATCCAAGAGAATTTATCGCCGCTAATCACCGTTCAATGGGGACGAAAGATAAGGGCCGCTTGAGCATTCGTTTCCATCAAAGAAAAAATCTCGAAGTCGTCAGAAAAATGTTGACATTTTGCCACTGGATGTGTAGAATTGGATTCAAACGGTGCGTGGGGATGATAAGAGTCGGCCTGATTTGCTCCCAGTGCGTCTCCCCGGTGTAACCGAGGAGCACCTAGTTGACACGGAGGAAGACTGGTTCAGTTCTCCGAGTTTTCCCACCAGCATCGGCCCGATGCTCCGCCCTGCCACCTGGCGCTGGGTATTATGTTATGCCTCTTCCACCGTCCAAACCCCCCGAACCCACGGACCCTCTGCGGCAGCCATACCTGCGCACTGTTTCCGCCTTTTCCCTTCGATATTCTCACCACCTCGGATCTGTCCGCGCGCCATCGAGCCCACGGAATAGGCACGAGCGGAACAGGCGCGCTCAAGGGCAACCGGACCAAACTGGAGTAAGAGGAAAGATGAGCAAGAAGCTAAGCGGGATTCTGTGGCCAATCCTCTTCGCCGCGTTCTGCCTGAGCGCTGCGCTGGCGTACGCGGCCTCCACTGGCACCATTGAGGGTGTGGTCAAGGACGCAAAGACGGGAGATCCCCTGCCTGGAGCCAATGTGCTGATCAAAGGCACGACGATGGGAGCCGCTTCGGACATCCACGGCAAGTACGTGATTATGCGCGTCCCGCCCGGTTCCTACGTGCTCCGCGTGACCTTCATCGGTTACAAACCCGCAGACGTGCCGGTGGAAGTGCAGCCGCGACAAACCGTCGTGAAAGACGTAGAACTGGAGTACGTTGGCATCACCGGGCCGGAGGTCGTAGTGACCGCCCAGGCTGAAGGGCAGATGAAAGCGATCAACCAACAGCTCTCCGCAGCTTCCATCGTGAACGTGGTTTCCTCCGCACGAATCCAGGAACTGCCCGACGCGAACGCGGCCGAGTCGGTGGCTCGTCTGCCCGGAGTGTCGATCCTCCGCAGCGGTGGTGAGGGCACGAAGGTCGTGATCCGGGGCCTCTCCCCGAAATACAACGCCGTGATGATCGACGGCGTCCGCATGGCCTCGACCGATTTCGACGACCGGAGCGTCGATCTGAGCATGATTTCGCCCTACTCTCTGGAAGGCATCGAAGTCTTCAAGGCCATCACTCCTGACCAGGACGCCGAGTACATCGGCGGTGCGGTAAACTTCAAGCTGCGCGAGGCGCCCTCCGGGCTGCATTACGACCTGATCAGCCAGGGTGGGTACAACGCTCTCAAAGACACTTACAATGACTACCTGTTGGTGGCCAGCGTGAGCAACCGCTTCTACCACAACTTGTTTGGCGTCTTTGCCCAGGTGAACCTGGAGCGCCGCAACCGCAGCTCGCAGGAGATGGGCGCCGGCTACTACTTGCAGGGGCCCGAACTTGGTGTGCAAAACCCGGTTTACATCGGATCGCTCAACCTGCACGACATCACCCGGGAGAGAAAGAGAAAGGGCGGCACGTTGGTCCTGGACTACGTCGTCCCCGGCGGGAAGGTCGTGGTCAAGAACTTTTTCAGCTCGGGAGAGACAAGCTCGCAAAACCGAGGCGACATTTACGACATTAGAGACGCGAATCACACGTACAGTGGTGTCGACGCATTGAACAAGCTAACCGTGTACACCAACGTGCTCAGGTACGAGCAGAGGTTACCGCTGGGATTGTTCGACTTCCAGATCTCCCATTCCTACTCCGAGAATGACGCACCGAAAAATATCGAATTCACCTTCACCGAGAATGCGGCCTTCCGAACCCTGAATCCAAAAATGCCGCCGACAGAGGTTCCCCAGTACGCCAAGAACGTGTTCGAAAAGACGTACCTGGCTAGAATTGGCGAATTCCGGCGCAATGCCAAGGACCGCGAGTGGTCGGCGTCGACCAACGTCGAGATGCCGGTGCGCAGTGGCAAGTCCTTCTCGGCCAAGCTGAAGTTCGGCGGCAAGTACCGCTACAAAGATCGCAAGCACGATTATTGGTGGGCCGGCGGTCCACTGAATCTGGGGAGCGGCCAGGGAACCCGGAACGCCATTCTAAACGCCTTCCCCTGGATGAAAGAGACGGTGCCAACTGGCGCGGGCAACCTGCCTTACACCCTGTTCATTGACAACGACTACGATCCGGGTGAATTCCTGAACGGCGACTACACACCTGGACCCGCTCCGGATTTCGACTTGATGCGGAAAGTAATGGACGTCGTCCGCCAAGTGAACGAACTCGAAACGTACCATCCGAACCAGTACCAGTGCACCACGTACGACTACAACGGTAATGAGTACCTGACAGCAGGGTACCTCATGGCCTACCTCGATTTCGGAAGGCGGGTACAATTCATCCCGGGGTTCCGATACGAGCGCAACAAAACGGAATACACAGCACCTCAGGGCAACTCGACCTACACCGGTTCAGACATCTTCTACCACCACAAGGACACGACAGTCACACGGACGAACGAATACTGGCTGCCGATGGTGCACTTGCGATTGTGGCCGACCTCGTGGTTCGACATCCGTCTGGCGTACACGAACACGCTCGCCCGACCTGATTTCCGTCGGATCGTTCCCAGGGTGAACATCGGTCACACTTCGGTGAGCTGGAACAACTACAACCTCAAGCCAGAGCGCTCCGAAAACTACGACGTCTACTTATCCTTTCACAGCAACACGATCGGGCTGTTCACCGTCGGCTACTTCAAGAAAAACATCCGGGACATGATCTTCTCCACTGGTCGGCGCGTGATCATCGACCCGGCGGAGTACAACCTGCCGCCCAGCGAAAAAGGCAAGTTCATCTACACAAGCCTCAACAACCGTTACGAAGCGCACGTGGACGGCTTCGAGGTGGACTGGC
>CAYXFI010000485.1:0-2951 GCA_964464205.1 uncultured Cytophagia bacterium | reverse complement strand
CTAGCTAGAGCACCCGACAAGCAGGCTCGTGTTCTCAGCCATCACCTGTACGCTCCCCTGCCTCTGATGAACGACCATCGACAGGCTGAAGAGTTGACGGCGGTTGAAACTTGACATTTGCGCCGAATTTCGGTAGAGTTGAACAGGGTGGATGTTTCCGACGAGAGCCTGGATCCCGTAGAAGGCATAGCGAGACCTAATCCAGCGAAAGTAGCATGAGGTAGTGAGCTCATGGGACGAGAATTCAGTGTCATCATCGAACGGGACAGCGAAGGCTACTATGTGGCTACTGTTCCCGAACTCCGCGGTTGCTATACGCAGGCAAGATCATTGGACGAGCTCATGGCGCGGATACGAGAAGCCATCGAGTTGTGTCTGGAAGTGGAAGGGGAAGAGATTCCACGCCAGGAATTCGTCGGGATACAACGAGTATGGATTGACCGGTGACGAAGCTACCAAGGCTCACAGGGGAAGAGCTCATCGCCGCGCTGCGCAAAGCTGGCTTCGAGGTGATCAGGGTTAAGGGGAGCCACCACTTCCTACGTCATCCCGACGGAAGATGTACTGTCGTCCCCGTCCACCGCGGAGAGACGATTGGTCCCGGACTATTGTCCAAGATCCTACGGGACTGTGAGATCACGCGTGCGGAGTTGATGAAGTTGCTGTGAACCGCCCGCTAGTTCCCATGATTAGGTCCGGCGTCTCCAATGCAGGTCTTCTAAGACTTTCGCTAGACATCCGAGTTCAGAGAAACTGACCGGTCTTCTGCCCGGCTGTCGTCCGCGCGGCTCACCTACTCGGGTCGGGCGTGGAACCTGAGAGAGCGAATGGGCCTCCCTTTCTCATCCGTGATCCGCAACACGAAACCCCAGTTGTGCACACCGTTGCACACTTTCAGGAGGATCGGCGAGGTGCCCTTTGGAATAGTCACCTCCACAATGTCGCGGTCCAGGATCGCCGTACCTTCGTAGGGGTATTCGTAGACCAGCTTGCCGCCGAACCACATCTTGCCCGCGTCATTCGTCCCCAGGCGGATCTCCGCCCTGATCTCGCGTGGCGACGTGACGTAGCAAAGGGCGTAGGCGCACACGTGCTCGGAAGGCTGGAAAACCTTCACCAGATCGACGGAGGCCCGCTTGTCATCCGGTCGGTACTCGATCCACCGAACGGGACCGTTCACACCTGGGTACGTGGCAGTCAAGTCGATCGACTCCTCCGGCGGGTACGCTACATCGAGCCCCTCCAGCCGTCCCTCGCTCGGGAACGGTCCGATGAGCATCCAGTTCCGGACCGTGCCGAGTTCTGCGCCGAGGTCCAGCACCTCACCACGCATGTAGCGCTTCGCGAATTCCCACAGTTGCCTCTGCGTCGCCGGGTCGTAGCGACCAGCTTCCACGAGCCGGAGCTTGGGCACATCGGAAGGACCGTGGAGAAGCGGGAGCGGCACCACGCCCAACTCCCGGGAGTAGTCCCTCAGCTTCAGCTCGCGCAGTTCCCTCGCAAGCCGGACGTAGTCCGGGTTCGTGACGATCTCCCTTCGCCGAATGATCTCGAGGTAGGCGCGAAGATCCGCTTCGCCCTTGTATTCGTCGAGCTTCCGGCCGAGCAATTGCTCGCGGGAGTTGTGGCTGTAAATCCAGTTGTAACGCCGGGAAGTCATCAGATTGGCGGCGTAACCTTGGCGGAAAGCCTCTACCGTGAGACCGGGCTCGTGCGTGGGAGAGTAGTCGCGTCCGAATGGCCAGATCCCTGCGGCGATCGAGCCTTTCTGTTGCCAATAGCGCCAGGCTCTATCGCTCAGGACTTCCCTGAAGAGCCGATTGCACCCCCAGGCGTGTCCGAAAACGAACCGGATATTCGGCCGACGGTAGGTTCTTTCCACGCAGTACACGAATCCGCCCGGCGCGTTCCTTCGGGCCGCCTCTTCGAGCCACGCCGCCTGGATCACGGTGCCAAGGCTGAAACCCTCCTCGGGGAACGTCAGAAATACCATGTCGGGGAATTCCTCGTAGAGGATCTGAATGACGCGGGTCATTCTCTCGCGCACCTTGGCCACCAGGTCGGCGCGGGTATAGCCGTCGTAGTCGTAGCCCGGCCAGTCGAAGGCGTACTGCTCACCCACGTACTCGATGTCGATGGCAATGCCTGTGCAGCCCGTCTCTCTGGCGAAAATGGCGAACTGGCGGAAGTTGTTGTAGATCCGCTGCCAGGCGATGTCGTTGAACCACTCGAAAGTGTGATCAAAGGCGATTTTGAGGAACGTCTCCGCCCCGATCTTTCGGCAGATTTCGTTGGCTCGCTTCGCTTTCTGGAAAGTCTCGTCCGATTCGCCGATCGTCCACGGCTTGCCGTCGCGGGCCCAGATGTCGCTGGACCACTCCCGCGCCACGAAATCCAGGAAAAACGCCTGCACTCCTCGCCTGGCCCACTCTTCCGCGTCCGCGATGATGTGTTCCGGTCCAGCGGAGAAGAGGATCGTCTTCGGCAGCGAGAAATCCGCAACCTGACCGTACGAGAGCCCCGGCTCCGGCTCGCTGGCGAATCCCTCGAAGGCCTGGGGGAGTTGGGCCCCCACTCGTGGAGCCGCAGCGATCAGGAAACCCCCCAGAAGCACCAAGAATGAACCTCGGCTTACTTGCATTCCATCCCTCCACGCTTACGTACAGGCCCTTTCGCCGCATCTGTGTTCCACCGGGTTGCCGCCCAAAACCCTGAATAGCCGAAACCCGCTTTTCCCACGGAAGCGACCGACATTCTGACTTCCCCTCCGGGAACTCCTCGGCGCCTCTGGGGCTCTGCGCGGGGGCACCATTCTCAGACCGACTCGCGGCGGCCCAAAATCGCGGTCCAATTCCACACGTACCCGCGCCGAAAAAGCCCCCTTGCCGAAACGGCCCGAAACACCCGTCACACCCGGCTATAACGGGCAGAGGATCTTCGGCAAACTGTAC
>CAYXFI010000484.1:0-2965 GCA_964464205.1 uncultured Cytophagia bacterium | reverse complement strand
GGCCAAATTTCCAATTTGCTGTCAAACTGGGGTCAGGACGGGACGGGTGACAAAGGAGCTGGATCAAAAAAAACAAAAGGGCTGGAACGTTGTGTCCCAGCCCTCCGTGGACTCAGGCAGATGTTGCGGCCTCAGGACTGGCTACCACCGATGGCTCCAAACCCTGCAATCGCCACCAGAATGCCAGCGATCAGGTCAACCCAAAGATTGGCCGAATGCACCTGCAGAGACGGGATGAACGCTGCAATGATGAGCAGGATCCCGACGATGCCAGCCAGCCAGCCCTGCCAGGGTTTGACTCTGACGATCCAGAACCCGAGAACCGCGACAATGATACCGACGATCAGGTTATCCCACAGGTTGCCCTTCGGCGAGAAGTTCAGAAACGCCGCAACAATCAGCCACAACCCGAGAATTCCATTGACCCATCCTTGCCACATGATGACTCCCTCCGTCTTTACGTAGGTTCGCGTCCAGCTTCTCGGTCACCCTTTTGCGTGACCCGCTTTCGCCCTACCCTCCCGCATAGAGTGTGCCAGGAATAGCCACGTGTCCCGGACTGCAGAAAAAACAAGCTGTTACGCTGATTGAAGAAGTCACGAACTCAGCGGAATGGAAATGCGATTTCGCGCCCTTTGGTGAGACGTGAACGAAAGGTCTCGCAGAATCAAGTTGTTGCGGGTGCGAAACGATACTTCACACTCTGGCGAAGTTCTCCGGGTTCAAATTGTGCTTGCGGAGCAGGTTTTGCAACTGCCGTCTCGAGTAGCCGGAAAGTCTCGAAAGTTCTGAAACGCTGCCGTGCGTGCGACGCAGCCCGCTTTCCAAAAACTTGCGTTCAAGTCGCGCGTTGAGCTTTTGGCACTGCCGCTCACGTTCGCGCTGCAGATCTTCCTTGGTGAGGAGGGGGGCACTGTAAGGGTCCTCGGCTTTCTCGCGGATTTCCTCTGGGGGGTCGGCTGCTGTGATGTGGTGGTCGCGGTACAGGAGCATTGCGCGAAGAACGGCGTTCTCAAGCTCACGAACGTTCCCCGGCCAGGAATAGCTTTGCAGTAGCTCAAAAACCTCGGGGTGTTCTGGATTTCGCGGGAACAGGCCGTTTGCCTCTCCGTCGTGCCGTTCATAGTGGCGATCGTCAGCGCCGCCGTGACGCTTTGCAGCCAACCGCCACGCCCTGAAGTTCCTGTTTTTTTGCTGGATTGAGCATGCTGTGACCAGTTCAAGTGGCTTTGCTGGTCCCAGCATCCGCTCTGCGCAACAGCAGCGTCGACGCCACCGCGACCACACCTGCGACGACGAACGTCATGATGCGGGCGGTGATGACCTGTTCCATCCCGGAGCTGATCCAGACTACGGTGAACAGAAGACCAGTCACGATGGTCACCAGCACGGCCCGACCGTGGAACTCTTTCCAGAACAGCGTCAGCAAAATGACGACCGAGAAGGTACCGCCGATCCCTGCCCAAACGTAACCAACAATGGTGTAGATCAGTTTGGATGGGGACACGTAGGCCATGCCCAAGGCGATGACCGCCAGAGCTGCTGTCACCACGCGCGACCGAATCAGGTCGCGGCGGCTGTCGGTCGTCTCGCCGGGTGACCTGAGGATGTTCTCCGACAACTCGGTCGAAGACAGAATGAGCAGCGAGTCGGCGGTGGAGATCATGGCCGCGATTGCCCCGGTGATGAGAATCCCCGCCAGCGCGGGCGGAAACAGCTCCAGCATCACTTTTGGCATCACGTATTCCGGATCCGTCAGCCCTTTGGGGCCGAACAGGGCCAGGCCAATCCAGCCGATGGACAGGGCGCCAATGTAGGCGATTACCGTCCAGATGATCCCGATGTTGCGGCCCATCCTGGCATTGCGGTCGTCCCTGATGGCCATGAACCGCATACTCAGTTGGGGCTGACCTCCCAGATAGCCGAAGAACCACGACAGACCGCCCATGATCGTGACTCCGATGGAGAAACCGCCTGTGGCTCCCGTGAGCGAAGCGTAACCAGGGCCCGCCTGGTGAAGCGCCTGCGCAATCGAGTGCGCGAACACGTCGGGGCGACTTTTCAACGCGATCAGCCCGACGATTGGCCCGATGACCAGCGTGGTGATCATCACCAGGGCCTGAACCACGTCGGTGTACACCACGCTGCGAAAGCCCCCGTAGACGGTATAGGGAATGATGACCGCCGCGGTGATCAGCATGCCGACCCGTGGGTCCAGGTGGAACATGGTGAACAGCGTTTTGCCTCCACCCAGAAACTGGGCGCCGACGTAGAAGAAAAAGAAGAAGACGACGGTGAAGCTGCCGACGGCGCGAATCCAGCGCTCAGACTCCGCATGTTTCCGCGCGATGTACTCCGTGAACGTCTTGACGCGAAACTGCTCGGCCTCCCGGCGCAGGCGCCAGGCGATGGCTGCCCAGGCGGTGATGATGCCAGCGACGCAACCGATGGCCGTCCACACACCAACCAGGCCGGAGGCGTAGGCAAAGCCCGGGAGGCCCAGCAACGCCCACGACGACTCTCCCGTTGCCCGCTCGGACAGCGCTGCGGCCCAGCCCGGCAGGTTCCGCCCCGCAATGGCGTAGTCGGTGTCAGTCTTGACCTTTCTTCCCTGGTAAAGCCCCCACAGGACGAGCAACACCAGGTAAGCGACCATCACGATCAACAACTGGACGGACTGTGTCATGCTTCTCCTCCTCCCGTCGGTTTTGGCAAATATGACACATTCCGGCGAAGTTTGCAATCCCTGGTTTCGGGAGCCAAGAGGCACTCGTTTCGCTCCTGCAGCAGATGCAAGGCGACGAACCAGCATCCGGTTGCCGGCGAGCGGTCGCGAGAGGTGAACGCAAGACAACAACGGCTCTGGATCCCCGGCGCGTTTTGGAGGACACGCGGCTTGGTGGAGCAACCTGAGATGGGCTGTAGGAGCCTCGTGAAAAAGCGCAGAGAAACCACAGAGGCACCG
>CAYXFI010000483.1:0-2992 GCA_964464205.1 uncultured Cytophagia bacterium | reverse complement strand
CCACTGCGGCAATACAGCACGATCTTCGCTTCGCGATCCCGGGGAAACTCGCCTTCGATGGGTCGGCCCCTCAGCCGGGCATCGCCAAGGTCCGGTACTGGCGCGACACGGTGAAGGTCGGGTCGGCGCGCAGGTAGGCTTGACTGACTCGGTCGCCCATGTACTGAGCGGGGCCAGGCTGGGAGCTTGTCTCGCTGCTACAACGAGACTGGCTCGGCCGGTTGAATCTTCGCCGCTGGACCCGTGCGAGGGGACGGGAGGACTGCGGTGTGGTGCGGTCCGGCGCGGGGAGGGACGCGACTCGGGCTGCGCGGTTTACCCGGCGGTAGTGCGCGGGGTTCTTCCCCTTCGCCCGCGCCGGCCCTTGGTGGAGAGGGCGACCAGCTCCCGGTTGTGCTGGGTTCGTAGGGAGCGCGCGTATGGACGTGGAGGTCGAGAGGAGGGAGATTCACAATTTCGCCAGGGAGCTCCACCTGTTCTTTCCCGGCTTGTTCAGTGGGGACCGGCCGGTGCTCATCACCCGCGCACCGGGCAGGCTGGACGTGATGGGGGGCATCGCTGACTACTCGGGCTCGCTGGTGCTGGAGCTCCCGCTCGACCGGGCCACGTTCGTGGCCATTCAGCCGCGGGATGATTCGCGCTTCGTCGTGGTCAGCTGGAACGCGTACACCGCCGGGTGGACCCCGAAGGCGGAGTGGGATGCTGGAGAGCTTTGGCGCGACGGCCAGCCGATTTCCTACGACGGGTTCCGGGAAAAATGCGGGCGCGAGGAGTCGGTACGGTGGGCGCGGTACGTCCTGGGCGGGCCCGTGGCGCTGGCTCGGCGCCGTTTGATTTCCCCAGATGTGCACGGGGCGAACGTCGGGATTCGCTCGACCCTGCCGTTGGGAAGCGGGGTGTCGTCTTCGGCGTCGCTGGAGATCGCCTCGCTGCTCGCCTTCGCGGCGCTGTGGGGTGTTAAGGTCGAGCCTTTGCAGCTCGCTTTGCTGGCCCAGGAGGTGGAGAACTTCGCTGTGGGAGCCCCGTGCGGCGTGATGGACCAAGTGACCGCTGCGCTGAGCAAAAGAGATCACCTCATCGCGATCCTCTGCCAGCCAGCGGAAGTACGGGGCTACGTACGCATCCCGGCGGGTTTGGCTTTCTGGGGAATCGACACGGGTGTGAAGCACTCCGTGGCCGGCGACCGCTACAGGCGAACGCGAGTGGCGGCCTTCATGGGGAGGAAAATGATCGCCGAGATACGGCGCCAGCGGGGTGAGCCGGGGATTCCGGGCGGATACCTGTGCAACATCCGCCCCGAGGAGTTCGTGCGCAAGTACCGGCCGGAGCTCCCGGCGCGGATGGCGGGGGCGGAATTTCTGGCCCGGTATGGCTCAACCGGCGACCCGGCCACAGAGGTAGATCCCGGAGAAGTATACCCCGTTCGGAGTCGCACCGAGCATCCGATCCGGGAGAACTGGCGGGTGCACAGGTTCGCAGAGCTGCTCGGTCGCGCCGCGCCGGGGGAGGCGGATCGGATCGCCGAGGCAGCGGGCAGGCTGATGTACGCTTCCCACTGGAGCTACAGCAGACTCTGCGGGCTCGGAGCAAGGGAGGCGGATTTCCTGGTGCGACAAGTGAGAGAGTACGGCCCGTCGAAAGGCTTCTACGGCGCGAAGATCACGGGCGGCGGAAGTGGCGGGACGGTTGCGGTGCTGGCCCGGTCGGACAGCCGGAGACGTCTGCGAACCATCGCAGATCGCTACAAGGCGTGGGCCGGGCGCGAACCGGAGATCTTCTGGGGGAGTTCCAACGGAGCTGTGTGGGTGGGTGCAGTGAAGGTGTAACCGCGGGAGTGCAAATCGGCGAATCGAAGGAGGAACGATGGGACGGAAACTCATCCCTGCTTTGACCTTCTTGTTCGCGTTCGCGGCTGTGTCGGACACTGCGGCCAAAGGGATCCCCTACGGGCAGTTTGCGCTTCACTTCGCCACCGGGTTGCCACAGGCCGATTTTCGCCAGAACGTGGACAATCCGGGCTTCGGGCTGTCGATGCAGTTGGAGGGGGGACCACGACGCGCTCCGTGGGCCCTGGGAATCGCCGGCGGATTCATCGTTTACGGCACCGAGTCGCGAAGGGAACCTTTCAGCACCACGATACCCGACGTGACCGTCGAGGTAGTAACGAGCAACAATCTGGCCTTCGGCGATCTCTTCGTCCGGTTCGCCCCGCGCGAGCTTTCTTTCCGCCCCTACGCCATTCTGATGCTGGGTTTCCACTACTTGTTCACTCGTACGGAGATCCGCAACGCTAGCGACCCCGATGAAGAAATCGCCAGCTCCACCAATTTCTCCGATTTCACCTGGAGCTACTCCGCGGGCGCGGGTTTCCAGTACCTGCTCAAAGAGACCGTGAAGGTCGACAGCACTACCGGACACAAGAGCAAAGTGCGGGTGTTCCTGGATCTTCAGGTGCGGTACCAGCGAGGCGGAATGGCGGAGTATCTGAAGAAGGGCTCCATCCGTCGAGAGGGCGGTAAGGTGACCTACGATGTCAGCCGGTCGGAGACAGATCTGTTGATGGTGCTCCTCGGCGTTTCCGTGGGATTCTGATTCCTTGACGCAAGTTCTGAGCCCTACAGCGGGAGCTCCGGCCAAATGGCGTGGGTTCCCGCTGCGGAACTACGGGGGCCTCCACAACCCCTCGTTCAAGCGTAAGCGGGCCCGCTGGAGGGGTACCGGAACGCCACCGTAGGCTCCGTCCCGGGCATTAGCGACGGCAGTCTCCCTGCCCAGTTTCCAGGAGCTGAGCCTCCACTTCCCTTCTGCTGTTGATTCTTGCCGCTCTTTTCGGCCTTCCAGTCTCGGCGAGAAGTACTCGACGCTGGCAAACTGGGGAGATGCGTGGGGGAGCTGTGATCTGCTGAATCGCAACGGAGTGGGGGCGCAAGGACTAGCGGGCGGTGACGGATGGGACACCAACCGATTCACGGCCGTGCCTTGGATCCCTTGT
>CAYXFI010000482.1:0-3000 GCA_964464205.1 uncultured Cytophagia bacterium | reverse complement strand
TGGTATCCACACCTCGTCGAAAAGTTCACCTAACCACACCAGGACACCGACTCGGTGGAGGTAGAGGACGGGTGAAGTGTTACTTATCGCTTTCGGCACGCTCGCGCTCCAACTCCGTGAGCTCTTCTTCGAGAGGAAAAACCTTGTAGCGGCCTAATTGTAGGAGAAATTCGACACGAGGCATTCCCGCAAGCTCTGCCGCGCGCCCAGAGGACAGACGACCCATTTCGTACAGTTTTATCGCCGCGAGGAGACGCAACTCTCGCCCGAACGACACTTCATCCGTCTTCTCCGCCAGGAGAACCTTTTCAGGTATCTCCAGCACGATCTTTCGTGACGACATCTCTGTTCTCCCGATGTCTTGTCAGGACCCCCGGTGCACATATGGGAGCGTGGGAAGTGTATGTGGCTTTGAGAAATCTCTGCTTCCCCTGCTCCGGGCATCCGTCATGTCCAATATACTGCTCCCAACGTATTTGTTCAACACCAAACGATCGGGTACGAAAGCCGCACTGTGTAGCCCGGACAGCGGCTGAGTTTTTCGTGCAAGCATTGGGCCTGCGCCTGACAGTCGTGCACCAACGCCAACGCGGGACCTGGGCAGCGCCCCTGTCTAGTTGACAGCCTACTATGCATTGACCCGAATGCATTTATTTTCTTTGTACCATTCAGGCGATCCTTTGATCCGGGAAGATCGACCCAGTCGCTCTGTCCGCTTGCACGGTGGGCGTAGAATCGCTGAGCATCCGCGGAGGGTCTGCGATGAGATTTGCCACGCTCTCTCTGCTCGCCCTTCTGTCTTTCTTTCCGCGTCCGCATCTTGAACGAGAACTGACTCCCGGCGACTTCATCCGCACCTGGCTCGTCCTCGGTCCGTTCTCCAATTCCCCGCCCGGAGAGCGCATCATGGCGCACGGATCGGGGTGCTACGGCTACAACAACGACCTGCTCGCACAGTCCGGCGGCGAAAGCGCTCAGCAGCCGCGTCTCGGCGAGCGGGTCACCTCCATTGCCGGCGAGACGCGCGCCTGGGAGGTGTACCTCAGTCCCACGGACTGGATCGACTTCAATGGCCACTTCACGCCGAACGATGACGTCGCCGCCTACGCGTACACGGTGGTGCACGCCGATCGCCCCACGCCCGCGACGCTCGGCCTCGCCCACAACGACGGCATGAAGTTGTGGCTCAACGGCGAACTCCTCTACGCCGTGCACCAGGCCAAGATCGTCCTGAATTCCGTTTTCCTGCCCGCAGAACTGCGCGAGGGTGACAACCGAATCCTGGTGAAAATCGACGAGAAGCTCGGCGATTGGGGTTTTGGTCTGTCCATCCGGCCGGAGACCTCCTCCGCGCACCTCAGCGTGCGAGTCCCCGTTCCGCTCGATCCGTACCAACTTCGCGCTCTCCTCTTCAAGCTGAGTGGCCTGGAAGACTGCGAGCCAACCGCCGGAGAGCCGCTCCGCTTCGCCCTGCCAATGGCTGACCTGGTGCTGCCCCAACCTCTGGAACTGCCGCTGGTCGTCAGGGATGAGAACGGGGAAACGGTGGCTCGCACAAGCCTGCGCCTGGACAGTCCCGTGAAGCGGCTCCACACAATGGGGCTCACGTTCCCGGAGGGCACTTACCAGCTTGCTCCCGCCGACGACCCGCATGTCGAGCCCAAGCCGTTCACCGTCACGGGCAGAAAGGTCTTTCAAACCGATCCTGACACCACGGTGGGAAAGCGTCCCTACGAGATGGGCGATCGACCGGGCTGCGAAAACCCGCTCGTCGATTTCGAGGACCTCAGCGGGTGGTGGATCCACTCCCTGCACGGCGGGTCGGCGCGGCTCTACCGTTCCCGCGCCCAGCAGATGGACGGCCGCTACGTAGCGAAAGTTGTGTACCGGGGCAGAACCGGCGCCAGCGGATTCGAGTTCGGACCGCCGCAGCCGGTGGCTATCCCCGACAGGGCCAGCGACGTCCGACTGTGGATCTACGGCAACAACTGGGCGTGGGTCCCGGATCCTTCCACCCCGCAGGTGAGTGTGCTGGTGGTCCTGCAGGACGAGCGCAGGCGGGAAGTGCCGATTTCTCTCGGCAAAGTGAACTGGAAAGAGTGGTTCCTGCGCTGGAAGCATTTCGAGCGCAGGAGCGGGCGCCTGTGGTTCAAGTGCATCCGCGTGCTGGGCTGCGGTAACCGCGAGGACCGCGTGCTCTACTTCGACTCTCTGGAATTCGGCCGCGAAGCCTGGCAACCGCTGGACATTCCGCCACTCCCGGACACCTTCCCGTTTCTCACCACGCCCGAGACCATCGTGCCCGTCCCTGAAGAGTCCGTGAGCGTTCGTGCGTCGCTGGACGGGCAAGCCTTCGAATCCCGCCACGAACGCAACGGACGGGTCACGATCTTTCGCTACGAACCTCGCACGGGCACGCTGGCCGACTTTACGGTGCGGACCCCAGGGGGCGTGGAGATCCAGCCGTTCGTCGACGGAGACATCCTCTTCGACACCTCCCGGGTTGCAGCCAGGCTGCCTTCTGAGCGGACGCTGCAGGACGTCCGCCGGGACGGCGAACGGGCTGTGTACAAGTGGATGCTCACGAAGGGGTCTCTGCGCGTGCCGTACCGAATCGCCGTTGTAGCGAGCCACAATTCCCTACTGATCGACGTGTCCGTGCCAGTGCAGGGCGCCGCGACGGGACTGCAACTCGGTCACCTCCGGAGCACCGCGCCGTGTAAACTCGTACGCGTCCCGTTCTTGACTTACGGCGTGCCCGATCCGCAGGTGGTGTGCACGGGGGATGTTTTCGTGCTGGCCCTGCTGGATCACTACCGTAGCCACGCCTCGGTCCTGTGGGCGGCCAACGCGGTGCTCAGTCCCAACGAAGTGCGCTTCAACGGCGGGTGCCGGTACGTGCCCAGAACGGACGGCCACCGCAACCCGCTCGTCGAGCGGATCGCGCTCACCGTGAGCGAGGAGTTCGACGAAGTGCTGCCCAACATTCCGCACCCGCCT
>CAYXFI010000481.1:0-3024 GCA_964464205.1 uncultured Cytophagia bacterium | reverse complement strand
GGAAAACTAAAAAGCCCCCAGCTTTCACCAGGGGCTCCGGAGGGAGGAAAATGAGAGCTGCTACATGAAACGGTAGCCGGTGCCGTGAATTGTCTCGATGTACTTCGACGGGTACTTGCGCTCGCCGAGTTTCTCCCGCAGGCGCTTGATGTGAACGTCCACCGTGCGGCTCGTCACGTAGACCTTCTTGCCCCACACCCGCTCGAGGATTTCCTGTCGGGTGAACACGTTCTCGCGGTGTGACGCAAGCAGATACAGGAGCTTGAACTGAGTGTAGGTCAGATCGATGGGCTTACCTGCCTTGTACACCCGGTGCTCGTCCAGATCGATCTCCAGGTCCTTCACCTTGATCCGACGAGAACCGAGCTCTCGCACCCGTCGCACGATCCCTTTGATACGGGCCACTGTTGCGCGCGAGGGAGTGGGCCGTACGATGTAATCGTCAGCACCCTCCTCGAAGCCGCGCACGATGTTGCCCTCGTCGTCGTAGCTCGAATACAGGATCAAGGCGATCCGCCGGGTTTCCAGATCCTGCTTCAGTTCGCGCACCACCGACCACGTGTCGGAGCCGCACGTATCCACGTTGATCATCACACCGGCGGGCTTCTCAGCTTTGATCTTCTCGAGCGCATCTTCCAGGTCCGTCATGCGCACCAGCTCAAAGCCCTCCTGAGTGAGGCGGTTGTGAAGGTCATCCTCACCTTCAGCTTTGTCGAAGATGATTAGTTTTTTCTCGTTCAGTTCCATTGTCTCACCATCCCTTGAAACGTTTAAGGTTCCAAAATATCCGTGACCCACTGATGAACGTTATCTTATCGCAGACCTGATTCCGACTTGCACCAATTCTTTCTACAATCTTCGTGCCAAAATGTTCCCTCTCATTCACAGCCTGGTCGAACTCGAAGAAACTTCGCTGCGCTCCACCGCATTGTTTCAGCCCAGACATCGTTGACGCGGAAGGGCAAAGGGCCGTAGGGCCTGGACTGATCGGGAGCACGGAACGAATGCAGGAATTCTGACCAGAAGTTGGGCCATGCTGTCCAGAATTCGACCACGCTGATGATGCGACGGTCAAGCGCCGCAGGGTCACTACTACGCGACTTCCGGGTGAAAGTTCCCTATTTTGTGCAACGGCGGAGAACTTTTTGCCAAAGTCTCTACCGGAGGCACGACCGCGCACCAATGGGGCTACACCCGTTCCGCGGGGAACTTCGGGTAGTCTCTGAACTGGCGACGCGGGAAATGCCCGATCAAAAGCGCCGAGGGCCCATTCGAATTTGCGCCGTGCAAATCCAGGGGCGCGGCCAGATGAATTGCCACCGCCACTCTTGCGCGACCGAATCCTTCCGAGCGGCAGCCATCGGCCGATCCAAGGGTCTCAAGCCTTTCTGATTTCTCAAAAGCGACCGGGGGTTTTGCTTCCAGTCCGCACACAGTAAAGGACGCCCCCGCACACCGGCGACTAGTGCAGGCCTCCGTCCTGCCCGCGCTGCGGCGAAACTGTTGTCTGGTTTCCCGAGTCCACGCTTTGTTCGCTTTTGCGGCTTGGACTCGCCCCCGTCGGCGACCAGGGATCTGAACGTCAGGGGAGCGCTCAGATTGGCTTCTCGTAGATCCGGTACCGTTTGTAGACCCTGGCTCCCAGCGCCTCCGCGGCGCGATTCATCATCACGTTGTCTTCGAGAATCCAGGAGAACTCGCCCCACCGGTGTCCTTTGGCAGTGCCGCGGCGGTACGTCTCCACGTAGAACACCGCGTCGATTCCCCGCTTCTGGTATTTCCGGATGACCCCCATTGTGAACACGCGGATGCCATTGACTTTTCGCATGTACCACAGAAGCTTGGGCAGCCCGAACGGGAGCAACCGACCGTTCCGTATCTTGATGAGCGCCTGGTTGATGTCCGGGAGAGCCAGCGAGAATCCGGCCGGCTCCCCGTTCACCTCGGCGATCAGCACAAGGTCCGGGTCCAGGATCATTTTGAGTTGCTTGGCGATGTGATCTATCTCTTCCCGCGTCAGGGGGACGAAACCCCAGTTCGGGCTCCAGGCGTCATTGTAGATCTTGAAAACGAGATCCACTTCATCCCAGAACTTCTTCATGTTTATGGCGCGGAAGCGCACGTTCTCACGCCGCTTGACCGCTTCGGCAACGCGTACGGCTTTCTCAGGCAATGGCTGATCGGCCGACATGAAATACGCGTACAGATCCTTGGCCTTGACGAAACCGTACCGCTGGCAGAAGTCGAGGTAATACGGCGGATTGTAGGTCATCAGAATCACGGGGGGTTTGTCGAAGGCGTCCAGCAAGAACCCACAGGTATCGTTGGTGCTGTAGTTCATTGGACCGCGCATCAGCGTGAGCCCGCGGTCCTTGAGCCACGCTGCGGCAGTGTCGAACAGAGCGGCGGCCGCCTCGTAGTCGTTCAGCACCTCGAAGAAGCCGAAGAAGCCGGTATTCTCGTTGTGGAACTGGTTGTGACGGTTGTTCTGGATGGCGGCAATTCGTCCCACCACTTCGCCGCCACGCCGGGCGATGAAGAATTCAGCGTCGGAATGGAGAAAGAAGGGGTTCTTCTTTTTGTCGAGCATTTCTTTCATGTCGGCGATCAGGGGCGGCACCCAGTTGGGATCGCCCTCGTACACCTTCCACGGGAAGTGGATGAACTGCTTCAATTCTCGCTTGTTTCGGACGGGTTCAACGGTGAGTGCGGCCATGGTTACCCTCAGCTTAGATCACGCCAAACTGTTTGCCCACCTTCTCGAAGACGTCGAGAACCCGGTTCAATTCTTCATCTTTGTGAGTAGCCATGTAGGAGGTGCGGATGAGCGACATGCCCGGAGGCACGGCGGGACTGATCACCGGGTTCGCGTAGACGCCGTTCTCAAACAGCGCTTTCCAGAAAGCAAAAGTCTTCTCGTCCTCGCCGATGATGATGGGAATGATGGGTGTCTGGCTGTTGCCAGTATTGAACCCGAGCTCGTGGAAGGATCGGCGCATCCGCTTCGTGATTTCCCATAGCCGT
>CAYXFI010000480.1:0-3027 GCA_964464205.1 uncultured Cytophagia bacterium | reverse complement strand
TCATCGCTCTCGAAGAAGGGGGCGTGGCGGAGCTCCACACCTCTGGGCAGTTTCAACTCCCGCACCACCTCGCGGAACCCAGCCTCCAGGCGCTCCAGGCTGGGGTAGCGCAGTCGGCGGAGCAACTCGAGGAGCTTCTGCGCGCGCTGCCCGGGCGTCCACGAAGTGCGCTCCAACACAGCTACAAACTCCTCGCGGCGCACGATTTGTGCAGGTGACGTTCCTTCGCGCCGTCCCACGTCATCAAGCAACCGGACGAGCTCCCTCTGCTGCCCCACGCTCAACCGCAATTCACTCACGAGCCGGGCAAGAACCCGCCGGTCATCCGCATCCCACCGGACCAGCGTTTCGAACAGATCGTCCGGCAACTCACCGGCGGCGATCAGATCGCGCGCCTCCGGTTCGAACTCCCAGACTCGCAAGTAGTGCTCCACCAACTTCGTACTACCGGCTCCGGTCAGTTCACGCAGGACTGCCACTACCCGGTCCCTCCCCATTTCGAAGCGGCCGAGCAAGGCCGCCACGATCCGGCCGACCTCCACGCGATTGTACCGGCGGTGCCCCACGTCCTGCCAAAGACTCCACAGGAAGAGCGAGCATTCCTCGTAGTCGTCCCGGCCCATCATCACCGCCGGCACCGCTGGCAAGGCCAGATCCCGGGCCGCCCAGCACCGGCGGAAGCCGTGCACGATTCGAAGTGCGCCCCCGTTCCCTTCGATCAAATGCACGGGATGAATGACTCCTACCCGTGCCACTGACCATCTGAGCTCATCGGTGGGTCTCTCGGGGTAGGATCGACAGAAAGTGAGATCAGTGAAATCCACCTCATCCAAGGGCACGTTCCGCATCTCGCCGGTCACGTACTGTTCAAGCATGCGCTTCGTCCCAGAAGTTAGTCAAGGCACCTCTATCGGCAGATTCTCCGCGAACCCTCGCCCGCAATGAGGAGACGTTTTCACTGGCGCGCAGCCGAGCAAACGCTGCACCCCGGCCCGAAGCAACAACGGTTCGGCGGCAACGGCCCACGGTAGTACTCGCCGCCTCAGACATCGATCCCGCAGCTCAACTAGCCCCAGGCGCCGGCGGTCGGACGCGGGAAGGACGGTGACGCGCACAACCCCGCCGACCGCATGTGCGGTCGGCGACTAAACGGGAAGACACGTGCGTCCCGGGGCCCACCCGCAGGAACCTCACGCCGCCCAGACGAAACTTCGCCCTCGCGTCGGCCTGCTCCCAGGCCCCCGATCCTTCGGCGCGCGACCGAGCTTGCCTCCGCGCATGGGGTGGGAATTCAGCGATCGGTCGTTCCCACGCGACGCAAGCGTTCGGACCTGGGCCTCACGTCGGCAATGTCAAGCTCGGCTGATTTCCGACGGGATCCGCCGTTGCGGGCTCTCGGCCGCAGAAGTGCAACGCTGGAGGGGAGGGGGCGGTTTCCTCGGGTCGTGGGGTGAAAGAGTCTTCCTGACGGGGTGTGTATGGCTCAGGAGTCCCGCGCGCTGCGGCGGAGTTCTTCGACAAGCTCGAGGAGGGAATCCACTTCCACGGGCTTGACCAGGCAGGCCGCTACGTCTAGCCCTTGCCGTTCGATCCTACGAGCCGCCTCGCTGTCGCCCGTGAGGAACACAATCCGTGTGCTGGGCCATCGTTCCCGAATCCGCTGGGCCACGTGGGCCCCGTTTTTTCCCGGCAGCCGGTAGTCCACGATGGCCACGTCGCAGGGGCTCCCCTGCAGGTGCTCTTCGGCCTCGGCGGCGCTGTGTGCCGTCAGTACGCGGTAGCCGCTTGCGCCGAAGATCTCATCCACTAAATCGAGGAAATCGTCCTCGTCGTCGACTACCAACAGTTCTTTCTGCTCGGTTGTTCCCAAGCCGCTTCCTCCGGTTTCGCCGCAGCCAAGATACCACCCAGCAGCCTAAGAATCAACCAACAGACATGTGATTACGAAAGTTTCTCAGATGTGCCCCCCTCTGCACCACTGTCAAAGCTCAGTCTCCGGTCCCGTGGGGATCTCAAGTCGTCGGGCCAATATTCGCGACCATGCCTCGGCAAGAAGCGCAGCTCGAACCTAAACGGGCTCGGTGACCGCCTTCCCCGGAGTCGACATGCGCCCGATCCGCTCTCCGTGCGGTTCCGCTGAGCAGAAACCGTCGAAAAGGTTTCGGGGGCGGACGACTGTCAGGGTACAAAGAAGGGTCAGGATATGGGAGGCGTCGACTCAGGGCGAGCGGGACTGAACTCTTGGGGAAATGGAAGGATACGGCTTACCCCCACTCAACTGACCTGCTGCGCGTCCATCAGGGCTTCGCGGACTTCGGTGGGCTTTTGAGCCGACATTAGAGCCTCGCGCACCTCGGCCTGACGGAGCAGTCGCGAAAGCCCCGCAAGCAGCTTGAGGTAGCGATTCACTTCCTTCAGCGGCGTACCAATCAGGAAAATGAGGTGGACAGGCTGGCCATCATCGGCACCGAAATCGATACCCTCCTTGCACCGGCCCATGGCGACCACGATGTCGTCCAGCTTCTCGGTACGTGCGTGCGGTAGAGCCACGCCATGACCGACCGCGGTGCTCCCCAGCTTCTCGCGCTCCATCACTTCACGAAAAAAATCGTCCGCGTCGCGGACGACTCCCTTCTGTTCCAGCAGGTCAATCAGTCTTCGTATTGCTTCGGCCTTATCCTTCGCCTTCAAATCGAGGAGAACGAGATCGTCACGAATGTAATCGGAAACCTGCAATGGCCTATCCTCCTCTTGGGATGGAAAGCCCGACGTGTCTTTGGCACGGAATCGCGAGTGGGGTGGGTCGCAAACGCAGGCGCAAATTTAATAACGCCACGGTTGTTTGTCAAACGGTTTCGGTGCACCGTCGCGGCCGCTGGGCGGCGGAAGTAACTGCCAGTTGACACTAGGAGTGAGTCCGGTTTCGCGTCAACGGCAGCTCAGAGGACGCGGTTCAGTAGAGATGCTGCCCCGAAACGGTCTTCCCGGCGCGGGAATCGCCCGACCCTCTGACCGGCCCCTGCACCC
>CAYXFI010000479.1:0-3060 GCA_964464205.1 uncultured Cytophagia bacterium | reverse complement strand
TTGGGAGCGTTCATCTGCGGTTGGCTTGGGTAGGAGTGGGGTAGACCTGACGAGACTACCGTCTACGCCGAAGGAGCGAGCGGGTTCCAGGGGCTCGCCGACCCTTGCGATTTGCGCTCGCAGGCGGTACATTGTCCCGGCGGTGGTTTTGGACCCTCGAGGTGAGCGATGGACATCTCCAACTATCCCGTGGACCGGCACAACGCGGAAGTGAAGCAACTGTGGGAGGCGTTCTGGGAGGGACGGGCTCCCCGCGTGCCGATCGTTTTCGGGATGAATCCCCGAATCCTGCTGTTGGATCCAGGACGGAATCCCTTTCCAGACGTCGACTTCCGGCGGTATTTCTCGGAGCCGGAGACAATGATGCGGGTTCAGCTCGCCTTTCAGGATTGGGTACGGCACAACGTGCTACAGGATCAGGAGTTGGGGCTTCCGTCGGAAGGCTGGCGCCTCTGGGTCGATTTTCAGAACGTGTACGAAGCCGCCTGGCTGGGCTGTCCGATCGTGTACCGGGAGGGTCAGGTGCCGGACACGCAGCCCATTCTCAGCTCGGCAGAAGAGGTTCGCGACTTCATCTCTCGGGACCTGCCCTTGCCGACCCAGAACCTGATGGAACGGGCGATCCGGTTCTACCAGTTCTTCCGGCGGGTGCAGGACTCGGGCTTTGAGTACAGAGGTCGTCCCATCGCTGAGGTCGAGCCACCCGCCCTGGGCACGGACGGGCCCTTCACGCTGGCCTGCAGCCTGATGGGCCCGGAAAACCTTTGCCTTCTGCTCAAGGAAGAACCGGCACTGGCTGCGGATTTCCTCGGATACTTGAACGACGCGATCATCGCTCGAATCAAGGCACTGCGAGGCTGGGTGGACTGGAAGGCGGGGGACGCGATTGGCCTGGCGGACGACAGCATCCAGTTGATCTCCACGAATGACTATCGAAAATTCGTGCTGCCGCTGCACGGGAAATACTACGACGAGCTCGGCCAGCGGGGTCAACGGCGTTCGGTGCATCTGTGTGGCGACGCTACGCGGCACTTCCCGATCCTGAAACGGGAGCTTGGGGTCACAGAGTTCGACACCGGGTTCCCGGTGGATTTCGGTCGGGTGCGCGAGGAACTGGGCCCGGACACGTTCATCTGGGGCGGACCCAACGTGTCCCTGCTCCTGCACGGTACGCCCGACGCCGTCCGTGAAGAAACGCGGCGGATCTTGCAGAGCGGCGTGACCCGGGGACGCCGCTTCGTCCTGCGCGAGGGGAACAACCTCTCGCCGGGGACTCCGCTGGAGAACCTGGAGGCCATGTATTGGACGGGACGGGAATACGGACGCCTCGCGGATGATCCCGGGCCGGCGTGAGGGGCAGGTGGGCCCCGTCCCAATTCTGTGTGGCAAATTTGTGAACGGGCTGGAGCTGAGCGGGACCGCCCGGGCTGCCTACAGGAGGTCGTTTGAGGGTCGTACGAGCCACCGCAGAGACGTTTCGCTTCAGGGAGCTAGTCTCCTCTTGGCTCGCCGCCGAGGATCGCTGCGTCGAGCCCGATGAGGCGGCCCCGTTTTCCTACCTGGTGGTGTTCCCGAACCAGTACCAAGTGGGGATGTCCAACCTCGGCTTTCAGAGCCTGTACAGGCTTGTCAACGAGACCCCAGATTGGTCCTGCGAAAGGGCATTCCTGTACCCAGCTCCCTGGCGCGCCCGCCTGCGGAGTCTGGAGTCCGCCAGGAGGGGCGACTCTTTTCACGTGGTTGGGTTCTCCTGCAGCTTCGAAATGGATTACCTGAACGCGCTGTCCCAGATCGCCTCCACTGGAGTGCCGCTCCGGGCTGCTGACAGGGAGGAGGGGCAGCCGCTGTTCGTCCTGGGTGGGGCGATCACGTTCTACAATCCCATCCCACTGGCGCCCTTTTTCGACGTGGTCGTCCTGGGGGAAGCGGAGCCCATCCTCGGGCAGTTCCTGTCGACCGTGGCCGAAGGGTGGGGTCGGTGGCCGCGTCGGAAGCTGCTCGAGAAGCTTGCGGAGCTGCCGGGGGTGTGGTGCCCTCCGCTGGAACCAGCGCCCAGGCGCGCCGTGCGTCTGAGTTGGCGGGAGGAATCGGCTGAGCCCGAGTATTCGTGCATCGTGTCGGGCGAGGCCCACATGGAAGAGATGTTCCTGGTCGAGGTGGGCCGCGGATGCGGTCGACGGTGCCGGTTCTGCGTCGCGTCGCACGTGTACTGGCCGCTGCGCATGTGGCCCCCCGAGGCGATTATCAGCGCGGTGCGGGAACACAACCGCCGGGGCTACCGGGTGGGCCTTGTGGGTGCGGCGCTCTCGGACTACCCGTGGTTGCACGAGTTGCTGGAGGAGCTGGTTCGATCGGGCTTCGGTTTCGGCCTGTCGTCCCTGCGGATCGACGGTCTCGACGAAGACCTGATGGCGCTGCTGGAGTCGGGCGGAGTGCGCTCCGTGACGCTTGCCCCCGAGAGCGCGTCGGGGCGAATGCAGAAAGTGATGCACAAGAATCTGCGCGTGGAGCGCATGCTGGAGGCTGCGGACTTGCTCGCGCGGAGCCACGTGGAGCGCGTCAAACTCTACTTCCTGATCGGCCTACCGTTCGAGCGGGACGAGGACGTGGAGGAAACAGCGCGATTCGTTCTGGAGTTCGCGCGCCGGCTGAACGCGCACGGCCGGAACAAGCACCTCACCGTAAGTGTGAACGCCTTCATCCCGAAACCCCACACCCCGTTCCAGTGGAGCGGAATGGCGCCGCTGGATGTCCTGCGTCGGCGCCGCAGGATCCTGCGCGAGATCGTGGGGCGAGAGAAGGGGGTGGAGCTCGACCTGAAAAGGCCGCGCGATGAGTGGCTCCAGGCGGTGTTGTCCGTGGGTGGCGCCGAGGTCTCGGCCGCGCTGGAGCTGGCCGTTCGAGAACAGCTCCCCCTCCGGGCAGCGCTCGCTCGAGCGGGGGTGGACGCTGAAAGGTTGGCCTGCGCGGAGAGACCGGAAGACGCGCAATTCCCGTGGGATTTCATCCAAGGGGGTCTCGATCGTCGGACTCTACTGCGGCAGTGGCACCTTGCGCGAA
>CAYXFI010000478.1:0-3064 GCA_964464205.1 uncultured Cytophagia bacterium | reverse complement strand
AGGCCGGTACGGTCCACGTAATCGAGCACCTGGAACCGGCAACCCAGGAGCCAGCTCTGCAATGTATTCGCCGAAGGGAGGAGATCCCGCGCGACCGGTCCCCCAGCTCTCCGGTGAATGTGGGCCAGTTCGCCGCTGCCCAGCGGGTGGGCGAGCACGAGCCGACCCCCCGGCCGGAGCACGCGACAGGCTTCTTCCAGAGCGCGCGGCTGATTGCGGAGATGGGCGAAGACCGCCAGCATTGTGATGCCGTCGAAGCAGCAAGCGGGGAATGGTAGGAAGTGGGCGTCGGCTTGGCACAATCTGAGGGGGATGCCGTTGGTCCTCAATCTGGCCTGCCGCAGCATCTGCCCGGAGAGGTCCATCGCCCACACTTCTGCCCCGCCGCCAGTGCGACGCAGGATCCACTGGGCGAGTTCTCCGGTGCCCGTCCCGACATCCAGGATCCGCTGGCCCGGGCGGGGCCGGAGCGCCTCGAGCACTTTCTCGGCCGTGTGTTGCTGTTCTTCCGCAGTGTGGTGCCAGTGAGGTGCGAGCTCGTCGAAGAACTGACGTCGTGGGTCGACGGTCACTTCCATCGTCAAACCTCCAGGTAGGTGGCGAGTCGTGGCAGTACGATGGGTACCACGATGAGCATCAAAAGCACGCCGGGCAGGCCGAAGATCACGGCCGAGATCCCTGTGAAACTCGGTGGCAAACCCAGCAACGGCGCGAGCGCGGTGGCGATGACCAGGAGCAATAGGCGATTCAGGAGAAGCGCCAGACCGAGGGCGACCAACGGTTGCAACCCAGCCCGGTAGAGGAGCGAGATCGCGACGGAAAAGATCGACAGCTCGCCGCAGAGTACCGGAGCGACCGGGGGCATCCAGGGGGGCATCCCCGTGGCCAGCGACGAGACGATGGGGGTGAAGAACCCTACTGCGAAAGCCCAGGTGGGCCGGAGGAAGAAGGCGCCGAGCGAGATTGGCAGGAACATGGGAAGAAACACGGGGCCAAGTCCCACCTGATGGAAGAAGATCGGCAATAGGACTCCTGTTGCCATCACGATAGACGCCAGGGCGATCTGCGAGGGGCGGCCGCGCCAACCGGAGCGGCCGCCCTTGCTCGCTGCACGGCGGTTTTGCGTCGCTTTCACAGACTAGCCCCGAGCTCCACCGAGACGGTCCGCCCAGGCATCGGGTAGCCCAGCATCATCTGATAGTCCGTGTCCAAAAGGTTCTGTACGCGCAACAAGACGCGCAAGTGCTGCCACACGCGATACGACAGCACCAGATCCACCAACGTGTAGTCCGGCAGGCGATCCCGATGATTGTCCTCGCCGTAGAGCTCTTCCACTCGGGACACGGAAGCGACCAGCTCCCAACCTGCGAAACCCGTCGTTGCCGTGAACCCGAAGCGCCGCTTCGGTGCCAATCGCGTCTGCTTGTCCGGATCAAGCAGAGAGCCGAAGAAGCGGAGGTGGGTTCTTCCGGTCGCACGCCAGGTGGCGTCCCATTCTACGCCCTTGTGGACGAAGGAACCGGAGTTGGTCAGGCGTAGGCTGGGGTAACGGCCCTCTACCCGGATGAGATTGCTCCCTTTCGCCCGGAAAGCGGTCAGGTCCACAATCAGATTGTTGCCCGGGTGGAATTGGATGCCCACCTCGTTGTTCCAGAGCCGCTCGGGTTTCAGCGTGGGGGTAGGTGCCGGGAAGAGATAGAGCTCGCGAATGGTGGGACTGCGGAAGCCCTTGCCGGAACTCACTCGTAGAGCCAGGAAGCTACCGGGCTCAAATACCAATCCCAGTTTCGGGATGAGTTCGTAGCCGAAAAGCTGGTGATGCTCCAACCGCAGACCGCCGGACACAATGAGACGTCCGGTCACCACCTGCCGAACGTGGGCGTAAGGTGCCCATTGGGTGATGTAATGTCTACCGAAGTCTTTGCCGAAGATGCGGTTCACGCCGTGCCCACCGTAGTGCATGGCGTCTAGACCCACCGTTGTCAGATTGCCCGGAAAGGGCTTGGCGGCGAGGTAGGCGGTCACGCCGAAAGTGCGGTCGATCGAGTGCCAGCCGTCGTAGATGTCGTGTCGTCCGTAGGAGCCGAACAGGCGCACTGTGCCAGTGCCAAAGATGGTCTTGCCCCGCACCTGGAGGTCCAGTCCCGATCGAAGCACATCCACCCAGTGGTCCACGTAGGGGTTGGAGACAGGACCGGGATCGTAGGATTTGTAGTCTGCGACGTAGCCGCTGGTGGAAATCTCCAGTCGCGGATCGGGCCGGAAAGCAGTCCGGAATGAATAGTTCTGGCCATCGAATCGCGACTCAGGTCGGTGGCCGTCGGTGTGCTTGACTGCGGCCGTCAGGTAGTAGTCCCATTTACCGAAGTTCGATCCGTGTTGAGCCGAGAACAGGCGGGTGTCCCAGGAGCCACCGCGAGCTTTGAAATGCGTCTCCGTTCCGGGCCGCCGTACCCGCCTTGGAATGATGTTGATCACCCCGCCCATGGCGTTGCTCCCATAGAGCACAGAGGCGGGACCTCGCACCACCTCGATTCGTTCGGCGGATTCGAGATCGTAGGCGTCCGGAAGAGGGTGCCCCATCATGCCCATGAAATCGGGTCGGCCTTCCACAAGGATCAAGACCTGGGTGTTGGGGAAACCGCCGATCCCTCGCATCGTGATCGTTCCGGCAGCTCCCGGCCCAATGCCGTAGCCCATCACGCCCCGTTGCGAAACGAAGAGTCCTGGCACTGCCTGTACGAGCGCTTCGGGTACGGTGGTAGCCCCGAGGATTCGGGGCAGCGACGCGGGGAGCACGCTGATGGTTGCGTCTACATCCCGCAGGGGGCCTTCGGCCTTGTCGGCCGTGACGATGATGGGGTTGAAGGTGTACTTTACGGAATCCGAGAGGGTCTCGTCACCGGCGGTGAGCCGTGTGGCCGGCAAGGCCGACAGCAGCAGTGCCACGAGCAAGCAACTCGTGCCTTTGCTCTTCATGCCGTCCTCCCTTGGTCTGAAGTCCACTCTCACACGATAGTTGGGGTACTCGCGGTGAGGGTAAGCTTGCCGTGTTTGACCCCTT
>CAYXFI010000477.1:261-3070 GCA_964464205.1 uncultured Cytophagia bacterium | reverse complement strand
AGTCCCCTGCCAACCTTCCGATGTCTCATGATTCAGTGCCCTCGATCTGCCTTAGGAAGTCTTTTCTTCCGTCAGATACTTGTCCACGTCCATCCCGAAGTACAGACCGCGCTCCTCGAGCACCCGCTGGAGCTCCTGCAGGGACTTGCGGCCGAAATTGCGGAATTTCAGCATGTCGTTCTCGGTCAATCGCACGAGATCGGCGATCGTTTCGATGTTGGCCGCTTTCAGGCAGTTGCTCGCCCGCACCGACAACTCCAGCTCGTCCACCGGCATCTTCAGAAGCTTGCGGATGCGGGCCACCTCCTCGTCCATCTGGACTGGCTCTTCCTCTTCCTCCTCCACCTCGAAGCTGATGAAGAGATTGACGTGGTCACGGAGGATCTGCCCCGCGTAGTTGAGCGCGTCGTCGGGGGTGAGGCTGCCGTCGGTCCACACCTCCAGGATCAGCTTCTCGTAGTCGGCCCGCTGGCCCCGACGGATGTTCTCCACGTGGTAGGCCACCTTCCGCACGGGCGTGAAAATCGCGTCGATCGCGATGGTGCCGATCGGCATGTCGGGCGTTTTGTTCTCCTCAGCTGGCACGTAGCCTTTGCCTCGCCCGATGCGGAGCTCCATCGTGAAGTCGGCATCTTTGTTCAAAGTGGCGATGTGGTGCTCGGGGTTCAGAATCTCCACGTCCGTCGTGGCCTTGCCGATGTCGCCAGCCTTGAACTCGCCCGGCCCCTTGAGATGGAGCGTCACCTTGTCCGGGCGCTTGTTGATGAGCTTCATCCGCACTTCCTTCAAATTGAGCACGATCTCGGCCACATCCTCCACCACTCCCGGAACAGTGGAGAACTCGTGGAGTACACCGTCGATGCGAATGGCCGTGATCGCGGCGCCCGGCAACGACGACAGCAACACCCGCCTCAGGGCATTACCGATCGTCACCCCGAAGCCCCGCTCGAGGGGCTGGACGATGAACCGGCCGTAAGTATTGGAATACGTGGCGCTATCCAGCTCCACGCTTTCAGGCATTACAAGGCCAAGGATACCCATCTACAAACCTCACAAGATTTGACTTCTTTGCTCGTGGCCTCTTCAGGCCGCTCACTTCGAGTACAGCTCCACAATCAGCTGCTCGTTCACGTTGATCGGGATATCGGCGCGAGAGGGGATTTCTCTGAAAATGCCCACCATGTTCGCCTTGTCCAGCTCCAACCAGGGCACAAGACGGCCTTCGCGCACCCGGCGCATCGAAGTGTGGATCACTTCCAGGCTGCGACTCTTTGGCCGCACCTGAACCCGGTCGCCAGGCTTCACGAGGTACGATGGAATGTCCACGATCTGCCCATTCACCATGAAGTGACGATGCCGGACCAGCTGTCGGGCCGCCCGTCGAGAAGGGGCAAATCCCAAGCGATACACCACGTTGTCCAGACGCCGCTCCAGGATCTGCAGGAGGTTCTCGCCGGTCACGCCCTTCTGCCGCGAAGCCATGTCGAAGTAGCGGCGGAACTGGCGCTCCAGCACACCGTAGATCCGTTTCACCTTCTGCTTTTCCCGAAGCTGCATTCCGTACTCCGACTGCTTGAACCGACGGGTACGGCCGTGCTGTCCCGGGGCGTAGGCCCGAGTTTCCATCGGGCACTTATTGGTTTGGCACTTCGTACCCTTGAGAAAGAGCTTCATGCCTTCACGACGGCACAGCTTGCAAACCGGCCCGGTATAACGCGCCATAATCCTACTGCCTCCAGAAAATGTCCTGTTTCGTTCCCGTCACCACAAAATCCCGTTCAGACCCGGCGACGTTTCGGAGGTCGACAGCCGTTGTGCGGAATTGGGGTCACGTCGCGGATGGCTGTGATCTCCAGACCCGCCGCCTGCAGCGCCCGCACGGCTGCTTCGCGACCGGAGCCCGGCCCTTTGATCTGCACCTCCACGCGCTGCAGCCCAAGGGCCATGGCCTCCTTCGCCGCAGCTTGAGCCGCCTGCTGAGCGGCGAACGGTGTGCTCTTCCGCGATCCCTTGAATCCGACCCGCCCAGCCGACGACCACGCTATCACGTTGCCGTAAATGTCCGTGAGCGTGACGATGGTATTGTTAAACGTCGCCTTGATGTGGGCGATACCGTTTGCGTCGACCTTCTCGCGCTTCCGGGTTGCTCTACGCCTCTTCGCCAACACCTACCTCCAAACCTGCTGAGTCCGTGACCCGAGTGCCGCATTCAGCACGATGCATCCGATCAAAGCTGCGTTTTCTGTTTCTTCTTCACACCCACCACACGACGCCTGCCCCGACGGGTCCGTGCGTTCGTGTGAGTGCGCTGACCCCGCACGGGAAGGCCCCGACGATGGCGCAGCCCACGGTAGCAGCCGATGTCCATCAGGCGCTTGATGTTCATCTGAACTTCCGTACGGAGCGCACCTTCCACCTTGTACTCGTTGGCGATGATCTGGCGGATCTTGGCTACTTCCTCCGGCGTCAGATCCCTCACCCGCTTGGCCGGATCCAGACCCGCCTTGTCCACGATCTGCTTGGCGGAAGTGCGCCCAATGCCGTAGATGTAGGTCAGCGCGATGTCAATCCGCTTTTCGTTGGGGAGATCAACTCCTGCAATTCGCGCCAAGACTCACCTCTCCTCTTCTTGTGCTGTACACCAATTGCTGGACGGCCGTACGATGCCCTTTCAACCCTGCCGCTGCTTGTGACGCGGGTTCGAACAGATCACGCGCACCGTGCCGTGCCGCTTGATGATCTTGCACTTGTCGCAGATCTTCTTCACCGAGGAACGAACCTTCATGTCCGATCACCCTTTCCAGTAGTT
>CAYXFI010000477.1:0-251 GCA_964464205.1 uncultured Cytophagia bacterium | reverse complement strand
TAGACGTCCGAGCCAGTGCCAGACCAATCAAATGAACTCGACGAACAGGAGGCACCTCTCGCAAAGCCGCCAAGACGCAAAGACCGTACGGGTCTCTCTCAGATTGTGGAGTACCAATTCCGGTCGATTACTACACGTTCAACCTGCTCCGTCCTGACACCCAGCGAAAGCTCCTTGAGCTTGTCAACAAGCTGCTGGCCGTCGACAAGGTCTATAGGGGGCGCACCGTCGCGTATCGCTTCCCGAACTGC
>CAYXFI010000476.1:0-3074 GCA_964464205.1 uncultured Cytophagia bacterium | reverse complement strand
CAGTGGAACATCTGGCGGCGACGTGGCGCTACGCGGAAAACCGGCTGGTTTTCAGAGAAGAGCTGCGTGAGGACGTGGACGAAGCGCATCTCGTTTTCTACCTGTACCGCGCCAAGCCGGAGGAGGCGTTGAAGGCTGCCAATCGGCTAAACGTGTGGCCTGTGTACCGGGTCCGGTTTGTGAACGGGGCGGCCTGGGTGGAACGAATTCCGTTGGCGCAGCTTCTCGCGGCCAACTGAGCCGAAACGGAGGGAAATGGCCGAGAAGGACAAAATCATCATCCGGGGCGCGAGGGAGCACAACCTGAAGAACATCGACGTGGAGATCCCTCGCGACAAGCTGGTGGTGATCACCGGGCTCTCCGGCTCCGGCAAGTCGTCCCTCGCGTTCGACACCATCTACGCCGAGGGTCAGCGGCGCTACGTGGAATCCCTGTCAGCCTACGCGCGGCAGTTCCTCGGACTGATGGAGAAACCGGACGTCGATTACATCGAGGGGCTCTCGCCAGCGATCTCAATTGAGCAAAAATCCGTTTCGAAAAACCCGCGCTCCACCGTGGGCACGGTGACGGAGATCTACGACTACCTGCGCCTCCTGTTCGCCCGAATCGGCGTGCCCTACTGCTACAAGTGCGGCAAGCGTCTGCAAAAGCAGACGGTCCAGCAGATCGTGGACGCAGTGCTGTCGCTGCCGGAGGGGACGCGCATACAGGTGCTGGCGCCGGTCGTGCGCGGGCGAAAGGGGGAGTACCGCGAAGTCTTCGAGGAGGCCAGACGCAACGGATTCGTCCGCGTCCGCGTGGACGGCCAGGTGCTCGAGCTGGAGAGCGAGATTCGGCTGGACAAGAACAAGAAACACAACATTGAGATCGTCGTCGACCGGCTGGTAGTGGCGGAGAAAGCGGCGCGCCGGTTGGCCGACTCCGTCGAGACGGCGCTGAACCTCGCCTCGGGGCTTGTGATCATTGACGTCATCGGGAAAGAGGAGATGCTGTTCAGCGAGCACTACGCCTGTGTGGACTGCGGCATCTCCTACGAAGAAATCGAACCCCGGATGTTCTCGTTCAACAGCCCGTATGGTGCCTGCCGCGAGTGCAACGGCCTGGGGAGCCGGATGGTGGTCGATCCGGAGCTGGTCGTGCCCAATCCGGACCTGAGCGTGAGCGAGGGAGCGCTGGCTCCGTGGGGCGCGATGCGCGACGGCTGGTACGCGATGCTTCTGCGCGGTGTGGCCGAGCGGTATGGGATCGACTTGGACAAGCCCTGGCGAGAGCTTCCGGAGGAAGCGCGCAAAATCCTGCTGTACGGAAGCGACGAGGAGATCCAATTCCACTACGCCAGCCGCACCGGCACCAGTCACGGCTCATTCCGGCAGCGGTTTGAGGGAGTGATCCCGAATCTGGAACGGCGGTATCTGCAGACCGAGTCGCAGGCGGTGCGGGAGTGGATCGAGGGCTTCATGCGGATGGTCCCGTGTCCCGTCTGCGGCGGCGCTCGGTTGCGCCCGGAGGCGCTGGCGATCAAGATCGCCGATCACAACATCTACGACGTGACGCGCAAGTCCGTGCGCCAGGCCCTGGACTTCTTCGAGAAGCTCGAACTGGGCGAGCGCGAGCAGATCATCGCGCACCAGATCCTGAAGGAGATCAAAGAGCGACTGCAATTCCTGATCAACGTCGGCGTGGACTATTTGACGCTGGACCGTGCCGCCGCCACCCTGTCGGGCGGGGAGTCACAGCGCATCCGCCTGGCCACGCAGATCGGCTCGCAGCTCGTGGGCGTTCTCTACATCCTCGACGAGCCCTCCATCGGTCTCCACCAGCGGGACAACCACCGGCTGATCAACACGCTCTGTCAGCTCCGGGATCTGGGTAACACGGTGATCGTGGTGGAGCACGATCGGGAGACGATCGAGCGTGCGGACTACGTGGTCGATCTCGGGCCCGGGGCAGGCGAGCACGGTGGATACGTGGTAGCCACCGGTCCGCCTGCCGAAATCGCTTCGAATCCGCGGTCCCTCACGGGCCAGTACATCGCCGGGGTGAAGGCGATTCCGGTTCCCCAGAAGCGCCGGAAGGGGAACGGCAAGTTTCTGATCCTCCGAGGTGCGCGGGGCAATAACCTGAAGAACATCGACGTGAAAATCCCATTGGGTTGCTTCGTGTGCGTCACGGGGGTCTCCGGCTCGGGCAAGAGCACGCTGATCGACGAGACACTGTACCCAATCCTCGCCAAAGCGATCTACCATGCCAAGGAGCAGCCGCTGCCGTACGACTCGATCGAGGGGGTCGAGAACATCGACAAGGTGATCAACATCGATCAGAGCCCGATTGGCCGGACGCCGCGCTCCAATCCCGCCACCTACACGGGCCTGTTCACCCACATTCGGGATCTCTTCTCCAAGCTTCCGGAGGCGCGGATTCGCGGGTACAAGCCGGGCCGATTCAGCTTCAACGTGAAGGGCGGACGCTGCGAGGCGTGCCAGGGCGACGGGATCATCAAGATCGAGATGCACTTTCTGCCGGACGTCTACGTGACGTGCGAAGTTTGCAAGGGGAAGCGGTACAATCGCGAGACGCTGGAGATCAAGTACAAAGGGAAATCGATCGCCGACGTGCTGGAGATGACCGTTTCCCAGGCGCTTGAGTTCTTCGAGAACATCCCGCCGATCAAACGAAAGCTGCAGACCCTTCACGACGTGGGGCTTGGCTACATTCGGCTCGGCCAGCAGGCGACGACCCTCTCCGGCGGCGAGGCTCAGCGCGTGAAGCTCGCGGCGGAGCTGTCGAAGGTGAGCACCGGTCGTACCCTGTACATCCTCGACGAGCCGACGACCGGCCTGCACTTCGAGGACATCAAGATGCTTCTCGACGTACTGAACCGCCTCGTGGACAAGGGCAACACGGTGATCGTGATCGAGCACCACATGGACGTGATCAAGACGGCCGACTACATCATCGATCTCGGACCCGAGGGTGGCGACGAAGGCGGCTACGTGGTGGCCACCGGCACGCCGGAGGAGGTGGCGCAAAACCCGCGCTCGTACACGGGGCGGTTCCTGCGGAGGGAACTGGG
>CAYXFI010000475.1:0-3083 GCA_964464205.1 uncultured Cytophagia bacterium | reverse complement strand
GAAACGGTCTTCCCGGCGCGGGAATCGCCCGACCCTCTGACCGGCCCCTGCACCCTGGCGAGCTGGCCCGAGGCGTTGCGGCCGCTGGAGCCCACTGCTTCCCCTGACCAGCGCGCCGGCGGTGACAGTCTCCCACCTCGCACCCGGCCGCGCCCGCTTCGGCGGTTTCTGGCTCCGTGGTGGGTGTCTGGCTCAGCGAGGAGCGTCATCGAGAAGGGCGTCCCCGCCGCGCGCTTCCCGTTCCAACCAGCTCTTGACCAGCTCATCCGCCTGATCCTCCGACAGCGTGCCCTCCTTGGCCAGTTTGCTACGGATCCAGCTGGTCACGTGGTACAGAACCACACCCACGGCGACCGAGATGTTGAAGCTCTGGACAAAGCCGGGAGTGGGAACGTAGAAGTGAGCGGTGGCCATCTCGGCGAGCTGGGGAGAAACACCGTAGATCTCGTTCCCGAACGCGATGGCGAACGCCTCGGAGGGATCCGGCGTAGGAGGTTCCCCCGGCGGTCGCCGGACTTCTGCCGTCTGGTCCGCCGGCAGATTGCGATCCGGCGCCGGGGGCCACCAAAATGGAAACGAGAAGAGGGGAAAGAGCTCGTGAATCGTGTACGCGTCCGGACGGAAAGCAGTGACGTAGATCTTGTTCGCCCGGTGGCGCAGGTACTGGAGACCAGCTTCGTAGTCGTGGAATTTCTCCAGCGTGAGCCAGCGGTGCGCATCCACCGCTACCCTGCGGCTCACGCTGAACACCCGGTCGGGATCCAAAATGAGCACATGCTGGACCCCCAGAATCTCGCAACTGCGCAACGTCGCGCTCAAATTGTGCGGATCCTCGACCCGGTCCTCCACGACGACCAGGTTCGCCAACCGTGACCGCGCTACCCGGCGCATGCGTTCGAGTCTGCGTGCCGTTACCACCTCGAGCCCCGAGCGTTCGTCTGCTTGCGCTTCCGACGGGGCAAATGTACAAAACGGCACGCGAAATGCCAAAGCAGGGGAGACCTCACCTGTTTGGGCCGGCTCGCAGCAGCATCACCTTGCGCGCCGTAACCCGGTTGGGCGAGTGGGCCACAATGAGGTAGACACCAGCTGGAACGGGCCCACCACGGTCGTCCAGCGCATCCCAGGCCAGCACGTGTCTCCCAGCGGGCAGGGTCGCGTCGTGAATCAGCCTCACGCGGCGCCCGCGCAAGTCGTACACCTCCACTGTGACCCTACCGCGTTGGGGCACGTTCAGCTCAAACTCGGTACGCTCCGCAAAAGGATTCGGATAGTTCTCCAGCAGCGCGAGTGCATTTGGCACGGCCTCCCGCATGCCGGCCACCCACGAGACCTCCTCCGAAGGCAGGCTCTCGTTGCCAGCCCTGTCGTAGGCAGTCACGACGAAATAGTAGCGCACCCCCAGCTCCAGGTTCGATACAGTTACGCTCGTGTGATTTCCCACATCGATCACGTTGGGATAGTAGCCCGAAACCGTACCGTAGTACACCCTGTAGCCCGCCAGATCCGGCTCTGTATTGGGGAGCCAGGTGAGACCGATTTGTCCCCCTGCACCCTGACTTTGGACCCGGCCCCCGAACAGGGCCAGCACCAGACTCATTGTCAGTCGGATCAACCGTCCAGGTTTCACGTCGCTTTCCCTCCCACTTGTACTGCCCATCACGTCTCACTCGACGTGCAACCACCCAACCCCGTCCACAGATGTGAAACCACGACCTCATTCGGTACCCCATTGGCACTTGTACCGCTACCCGGGAGAAACCCGACCACTCACCCCCATCTGGCCGAAAAACGTCCAGGCCCTCCCCCCTCAGCTTTTGCCCCTTTTGTTTGTCCTCAAGAAAACAGTACGTTGGCCACCAATCACCCGGTCGCTCACCTCGCTCGAAGGAGACTCCCGCGGCCTCGTGCCCTGGCCGATTTTCCTCCGCCCCGATCGGTCCGTCCGCAACGCGGACAGGATTGATGCTACCGTTCGCCAAAACCGTTCCGTCCGGAGTTCGACAGTGTGCCGACGATCACAGATCTGTTCGGCCCCAGGGACCCCGCGGCCCAGGTCGGTTAACCCACCGGGGGCCGCGTTGTTCCACTACGAAATTGTTGTCTGTTTCGGAAGGCAAAGATCAGGCAGGGGATCAGGTTTCGAGACCTGTCAACCAGGCGCTTCGCGTTCGATATGGGGGGCATTTCGTGCGAGGTCCCGAGCCGAGAATATCGTCAGCCAAGTGCTTGTTTTCCCCCAAGCCGTCCGAGCCTTAGCTGCCCAACCGGAGACTCGAGAACTCGTCGGATTACGTTCGGCCCGATCGCACCCCGGCTCAACGGAGTATTCACCCGGACAACAGCGCAGTCTTGCCGAACGCGCCGGTCCCGCCGCCCCCTATCACACGTGCTTCTTCCAAGAGGGGTGGGTGATTCCGAATTGGGCTATTTTGTAGTTCAACGCGCGGGGGGAGATACCCAGAAGCCTGGCGGCTTCTTTCTGAACCCAGTTGGTGCGGTTCAAAGCGGTCAGGATGGCATGCCGTTCGATTTCCTCGAGATTCAACGTGTCCGAAGTGAAAACCACCGAACCGTCTTTGCGCCGGTCCACGCCTCCAGCCGCAAAGTAGTCCCGGCCCGTCATGGACAGGTCGTTGGGGCCGATCATCTGTCCTTCGTCGACGATGAGCACGGCCCTTTCGACCATGTTGCGCAACTCGCGGATGTTGCCCGGCCACCAGTGGTTCACGAGCAGTCGCATTGCTTCGTCCGTGAAGCCCGGGACGTTCTTCTTGATCTCCGCGCAGTACCTCCTGCGGAAGTATTCGGCGAGCAACGGAATGTCCTCGCGCCGCTCACGCAGGGGAGGCAGGTGAATGGTGATCACGGCCAGCCTGTAGTAGAGGTCCATCCGAAACCTGCCTTCAGCGATCTCCCGCATCAGATCCTTGTTGGAAGCGGAGATCACCCGCACGTCGGTGTAGATCGTCTTCATTCCCCCGACGCGTTCGAAATGCTTCTCCTGCAGCACGCGCAAGATCTTGGCTTGCGTGGACGGCGACATGTCCCCGATTTCGTCCAGAAAAATGGTGCCGCCGTTG
>CAYXFI010000474.1:0-3084 GCA_964464205.1 uncultured Cytophagia bacterium | reverse complement strand
GCGATTTCAAGCGCACGTTGCGCTTCCGACTTTCCTGGCGCGCCGTCGGGCAGAAAGCCGAGACCGGATGGGTAGCGTGTGTCAATGTACACGCTGTCCAGAAAATCAATTTCCTCGTCCCGCAGCAAGGCCGGACCCCCGAAGGATCGGAGTGCGAGCGTGTGGAGATGCTGGATGCTGTGGGTTCGCGGGACCCTCTCACCTTTTTCCTCGACCAGAGCCTTAAGCGATTTTTCCACGCACTGCTGAGCGTGGAAAAGCACGACATTGGCCAGAAACTTGTCCTCAACCAATGTTTCCGCGGCTTTGAGATCTTTGCCCGCGAACCGGAGCCAGTTTTCCGTGGCAGCTTTCACAGGATTCTCAGCCCCGTTTCCTGGATTTCTCTGACAAACGAGGAGCCAGAGGCCTGCAGCGCTGCCCATTCGTCGCGTGTGTACACGAGCACGTCTACGGGCATCTCGGAGCGGATGTCCCGCAGAAGCCGGTTGACCAGCATCCTCCTCCGCACCACTTCGCCGTAGGATCGGGCTGTCCCGGGCTGGTCCAGGACCACGATTAGGTCGACGTCGCTGTCTCGTTGTGCGTCACCGCGTGCCCGGGACCCGAAAAGGATGATCTCCGCTGGTCGAAGTCCCGACAACGCCTGGGCGATCCGCGAGGCGAGGGCGCGGTCAATCAGGGTCTTCCTTTGATCTCTGGGGACTCTCATTGGTGGAGTTTGTAAGCCGGGTTCGTCACGTCCTTCGTTAGGGATTTACGACATCCTCCTGCCGAGGGCATTCTAAGCAAGAGTGTGTTGAAAAGCAAGTTTCAAGTGCCGCTCCCTAAAGTTCGAAGGTTTGGCCTTGCCGGGTCGGGTTCGGTGGAATCCGGTCATTCTTGTTCCGTGTCAGGACTGCTCCCCAAAGCGCGTTTTGGGGGGTCTTCGAAAGTGAGCAAAAACGAAAGCCAATCTTGGGTCCCCCACCCAGTTCAACCTTCCGCCGGCAGGCGCACGGTCACGGTCGTCCCCTGGCCAGGCGCGCTCTCAATCGAAATCGAGCCTCCGTGCGCCTCGGCGATCCATTTGCAGATCGACAGGCCGAGGCCGCTGCCACCCAGCTCGCGCGAGCGGGACTTGTCCACGCGGTAGAAGCGATCGAAGATCCGCGGCAGGTCCTCGGGCGGGATCCCCTGACCGTCGTCGCTCACCTCTACGACCACGCTGTTATCCTCCCGGCGGCAGGACAGCCGAACGCGGGCCCCCGGGGGTGAGTACTTGACCGCGTTGTCCAGCAGATTCAGGAAGAGCTGGTGCAACCGACCGGAATCGCCCCGCACGGCGGCCCGCTCGTCCAGGTCCGCTTCCAGCTTTTGCTTTTTTTCTCCGGCGAGAGTCCGAGCGTCCTCGAGCACGCTTTCGAGCACGCGTTTCAGCTCTACAGTCTCGCGGTTGAGCACGATTTTGCCGCCGTCCGCGCGGGTGAGGAGCAGCAGGTCCTCCACCAGCTTGTTGAGCCGGGCGAGCTCTTCCACGTCCCGCACCAGCCGCTCCCGCAGTGAACGCGGCAGCTCGGCGTTTTCGATCTCCCGTTCCCAGCGAGCTCGCAGCACGGACAACGGGGTCTTCAGCTCGTGCGAAGCGTCGGCCATGAAGCGGCGCTGCGACTCGAAGGCTTCTTGCAGTCGATCCAGCATTTCGTTGAACGTCCGAGCGAGGCGACCAAGCTCATCGTGAGGGTTTTCCACCGGGACGCGCGAGCTCAGATTGGCCTGGCTGATCTCCTGCGCGCGGCTGCGAATTAGCTCAACCGGCCGCAGGGCCCGGCCGGCAAGCCAGTACCCGGAGAACGCGGCAAGCAGCAGAGCGAGCGGGGCTGCGAGCAGCAAGCTGCGCAGGAGGCGACCCAGGGGCTCGGACACCTGTTCAAGGGGGAGAGCAAGCTGCACCCAGCCGACGAGGGTCGAACCGTGCCAGATGGGGTAGACGATCTCGCGAAAGCGAGCTCCGTTGGGGGCGGTCCGGCTCTGCAGGAGTCGTTTAGAGCGATCGCTGAGCTGGCGCGCCTGCTCAAGCGGAAACGGCCAACCCGCCGCTCGCAGCGCGGGGGTTTCGTAGAAGACATGGCCGTCGCTCTTGACGATACGGATCCAGGAACTGAGGGCCTCGTCGGCCTCCAGTTCGTCGCTGTGCAGGATCTCGAAGCGCCCTTCCTCGGGGTCGTAGGAGTCAGCCACGGCATCCGCCTGCATTTCGAGGGTATTCTCGAGGGTGTGGAGGAGGGCGCGTCGCGCGTACCAGTAAGCGGTGGCCGAGAACGTCGTGAGGATGATCGCCAGAGCCAACACGTTCCACGCCGTCAGGCGGGCGCGGATGGAGAGGTTCTTAAACATCTTCGTCGGCCTCCACGTCTCGGAGGACGTACCCGACGCCGCGAATGGTGTGGATCAGCTTGCGAGGGAAGGGCGCGTCCACCTTTCGCCGCAGGTTCTTGATGTGAACGTCGATGAAGTTGGTCATCACGTCGAAGTTGTCGCCCCACACGTGCTCGGCCAGGGTGAGCCGCGTGAGCACCCGATTCTTGTTTCGCAGCATGAATTCGAGCAGGGCGTACTCCTTGGGTGTGAGGTGAATCGGTTTTCCGGCTCGTCGCACCTCCCTGGTCGCGGGGTTCAGGGTGAGATCGCAGGCCTGGAGCTCTGGCAGGTGCTCGCCGTCCGCGCGGCGCAGCAGGGCGCGGACTCTGGCCAGGAGTTCCGCCAGCGCGAAGGGTTTCACCAGGTAGTCGTCGGCTCCGGCGTCGAGTCCGGCCACGCGATCCTCCACCTGACTGCGTGCCGTGAGCAGCAGGACGGGCGTTTCGATCCGCTGCTCGCGGAGTTCGCGGAGCACCGCAAGACCGTCCTTGCCGGGGAGCATGATGTCCAGCACGATGAGGTCGTAGTCCTCCACGAAGGCCTGTTCGGACGCCGTCAGGCCGTCGTGCACCACGTCTACGGCGTAGTGTGCGGAGCGCAGGTGTTCGGCCACGGTTTCGGCGAGCCTGCGGTCATCTTCGACGACGAGGATGCGCACGCTGGTTTTCCCCGTGTTGAAGGGTT
>CAYXFI010000473.1:0-3094 GCA_964464205.1 uncultured Cytophagia bacterium | reverse complement strand
CCGGCGCCGACCGTCCGACCACCCTCGCGAATCGCAAACCGCAAACCCTCCTCCATCGCGATCGGCTTCAGCAACTCCACCTCCATCTCAATGTTGTCCCCAGGCATCACCATCTCTACCCCCTCCGGCAGCTTGATCGTACCCGTCACATCCGTCGTCCGGAAGTAGAACTGAGGACGGTAGCCCGTGAAAAACGGCGTGTGACGACCACCCTCCTCCTTCTTCAGCACGTACACCTGACCCTTGAACTTCGTGTGCGGCGTAATGCTGCCCGGAGCCGCGATCACCATGCCGCGCTCCACCTCGTCCTTCTCCACACCGCGAAGCAGAAGACCCACGTTGTCTCCAGCAAGACCCTCGTCCAGAATCTTCCGGAACATCTCCACACCCGTCACCACCGTCTTCCGCTTCGCACCAAGACCGACGATCTCCACCTCGTCGCCGACGCGGATTTTGCCGCGTTCGATTCGACCGGTGACCACCGTACCACGACCGGTGATCGAGAACACGTCCTCAACCGGCATCAAGAACGGCTTGTCCACATCCCGCTGAGGCTCCGGAATGTACTTGTCCACCGCATCCATCAACTCCAAAATCGGCCCACAATGCGGACACTCACGCCTCGCACATCCACACTCCAATGCCTTCAGCGCACTCCCCTTGATCACCGGTACCTCATCCCCAGGAAACTCGTACTGACTCAACAACTCCCGAACCTCTAACTCCACCAACTCCAACAACTCCGGATCATCCACCTGATCCGTCTTGTTCAAAAACACCACCAAATACGGCACGTTCACCTGACGGGCCAACAACACATGCTCCCGTGTCTGCGGCATCGGTCCATCCGCCGCACTCACCACCAATATCGCCCCGTCCATCTGCGCCGCACCCGTCACCATGTTCTTCACATAGTCCGCATGCCCAGGGCAGTCCACGTGCGCATAATGACGCTTCTCCGTCTCGTACTCCGCATGATGCACGTTGATCGTCAAACCCCGAGCCTTCTCCTCCGGCGCATTGTCAATCTCATCGTAACTCTTCGCCTGCGCCAAACCGTACTTCGCCAAAATCTGCGTAATCGCCGCCGTCAACGTCGTCTTCCCATGATCCACATGGCCAATCGTCCCAATATTCACGTGCGGCTTCGTCCGCTGAAATTTCTCCTTCGCCATCGCTCAACTCCTCCTGACCTTTTCCTCCCTTACACCTACCCGCGACACCGTCACGCTACACCGTCACTCCGTTCTTCCGCGCCACCTGTACCGCCTGTTCCGCCGGTACGGGTTCGTAGTGCGAGAATTGCAGCGTGAAGATGGCTCGGCCCTGCGTCATTGAACGCAGATCGGTCGCGTAGCCGAACATCGTGGCCAGCGGAACGGTAGCCCGGATCACCTGGCCGTCCTTTCGCGGCATGATCCCCTTGATCTTGCCGCGCCGGGCGTTGATGTCGCCCATCACATCGCCCAGGTATTCGTCCGGGGTCACCACCTCCAGCTCCATGATGGGTTCCAGCAGGATCGGATCCGCCTTCTGGGCAGCGTCCTTGAAGGCCATGGAAGCCGCGATCTTGAAAGCGATGTCGGACGAGTCCACCGGGTGGTAGCTGCCGTCGAGGAGGATCGCTTTCACGTCCACCACCGGGTAGCCCGCCAGCACTCCAACGGTCATCGCCTCCTTGACCCCCTCGATGATGGAGCGAATGAACTCCTTCGGGATCACGCCACCGGTGGTGCGATCCTCGAACTCGAAGCCCTTGCCCGGCTTGAGAGGCTCGATCCGCAAGACCACGTGGCCGTACTGTCCCTTGCCGCCGGTTTGGCGAATGAACTTCCCCTCCGCCTCCGCCGGCTTGCGGATGGTCTCGCGGTACGAGACCTGGGGCCGCCCCACCCGGGCTTCCACCCGGAACTCGCGGAGCAAGCGATCGACGAGAATCTCCAAGTGCAGCTCGCCCATCCCCGAGATGATCGTCTGCCCCGTCTCTTCATCCACCCGAACCCGAAAGGTGGGGTCCTCGTCCGCCAGCCTCGAGAGGGCCATCCCCAGTTTGTCCTGGTCCGCCTTCGTTTTCGGTTCCAGCGACACGCTGATCACCGGCTCCGGGAAGTGCATCGACTCCAGCACGATCGGGTGTTTCTGATCGCACAGCGTGTGGCCGGTCTTGGTGTCGCGCAGGCCAACAGCGGCTACGATGTCGCCCGTCCGGATCTCCTCCAGGTCGTAGCGCTTGTTGGCCGCCATTTCCAGCAGACGCCCGAAACGTTCCCGCTTGCCCGTGGCCGTATTCAGAACGGCCTGCCCGGGCTTGGCCACGCCCGAGTACACCCGCAAATAGGTGAGCTTGCCCACGTAGGGATCCACCTGGATCTTGAACGCTAGCGCCGAGAACGGCTCGTCGTCGCTCGGGTGGCGCACTTCCCTCGTGCCGGTGTCCGGATTCACGCCTTCGATGGCTGGGATGTCCAGCGGCGACGGCAGGAAATGAACCACCGCGTCGAGCAAGCGTTGCACCCCTTTATACCGCGCGGCCGAGCCGCAGAGCACCGGCGTCACCTTCATCTCGAGCGTCGCCTTGCGCAGAGCAGCAATGATCTCCTCCTCAGCGACCTGCTCCCCTTCGAGGTATTTCTCCATCAGGCTGTCGTCGTAGTCCGAGGCCGCTTCCAGGAGCTGCGTGCGGTAGTAGTTCGCCTGCTCCCACAGGTCCTTCGGGATGTCAATCTCCTCCCACTCGCTGCCGAGCGTCGCCTCGTTGTAGACCACACCCTTCATCTTGATCAAATCGATGAGCCCGACGAACATGTCGCCGCTGCCCATCGGGATCTGGATGGGGAGTGGGTTGGCGCCCAGGCGTTGCTTCATCATCTCAACTACATTGAAGAAGTCCGCGCCAACGCGATCCATCTTGTTGATGAAGGCGATACGCGGAACACGGTATCGGTCCGCCTGGCGCCAGACGGTCTCGGACTGCGGCTCCACCCCACCGACGGCGCAGAAGAGAGCCACGGCACCATCCAACACCCGCAGCGCTCGTTCCACCTCGACGGTGAAGTCCACGTGCCCCGGAGTGTCGATGATGTTGATGCGGTGA
>CAYXFI010000472.1:0-3098 GCA_964464205.1 uncultured Cytophagia bacterium | reverse complement strand
CTACGTCTTCACAACCCTCAAACACGACCGGCCGTTCCGACTCATAGACCCCCAGGAGGCCGCCTGGCGCAAAGTGGCCTGACCCGGAAACCAGCGAGCAAATTTCGGTAGCAACCAAGTTATCCACATTTTTCGCTTGACTCGTAATAGCTGGCCTACGGACCCCGCCGGACACCGTGAATGTAGGAGCGAGTTCCCGCTCGCGATTTGTCAGACGAAGCCCACCGTTCGCCGCGGGACGCGGTTCCCACAAGGCCAAAACCACAAACGCCCCTGTTGTCGGAGCCGCCCCGGTGGCGATTGTCCCCACCCAATGCCCGCCACCAACCCCTCGCGACCTTGAGGTCGTTCGTACAAACCCGGCCGCGCACGGCCAATGTAGAAGCGAGCTCCCGCCCGCAATTTGTCAGACGTCGAAGCCGACCGCTCGCCGCGGGACGCGGCTCCCACAAGGCCAAAACCACAAACACCCCTGTTGTCGGAGCCGCCCCCCGGTGGCGATTGTCCCTCCCCCAATGCCCGCCACCAACCCTTCGCGACCTGGAGGTCGCTCCTACGGACCCCGCTCAGCACCGCGAATGAGAGCGCTGCGGCCCACGCACCTGTCCGTACCCTTGACACGGCACTCCTTCCCACTGCGCTGTCGCGCGTCCGCTCAAGTCTTGCGGAAGCTCGGCACGGATGCGGTCGAGAGATGGTCAGAACTCCGCTTCGCCCGGCTAGCCTTTCCTCGCTGCTCTGGACGTCTCCGTCGGTTGGAGCGCTGATCCCCAGCTCACCACGACTGTAGTCTTCCGTTCGCGGGCAGGGCTTCCACGCTCACGCCAGAAAAAGCGCCGCCGCCCCCAGTACGCCCGCCTGCTCCCCCAGCTGAGCCCGCACCAGCCGCACGTGCTCACGGGGCCTGGGGTTGACGTTGGCTCGCAACGCCTCGCGCGCTTCGCGGACGAACAGGTCCCAGCCCGCAGCCACCGAGCCCCCCACAACGATTACGTCGGGATCCAGCACATTGACGAGGTAGGAGAGAATGGTCCCGAGATGCGCCCCGTACTGCTGCCAGGCCTGCAGGGCGGCCGTCTCGCCGGCTTTCGCGCGCTCGTAGATCTCCTTGCCCTCCGCGGCCACGGCGGTGATCTCGCGGTAGCAACGAACCAGTCCCTTCGCCGAACCGTACTCTTCGAACGTCGCGTCTTTGAAGGGGCTGCACCAGATTTCCGCCGCTGTTCCCGTGGCGCCTTCGAAAATCCGTCTGTCCACCACGATCCCGCAGCCGAAACCCGTTCCGAGCGTGACCCCCGCGACGATCCGCGCGCCCGCACCCGCACCGAACACCGCTTCGCCGAGGACGAAACAGTTGCCGTCGTTGTTCACCCGCACCGGGCTCTCGAGCCGTTTCTCGAGTTCGTCCCGCAGAGGGAAGTTCCACATGGTGGGGAGGTTGGGCGGTGAGAGGAGTCTTCCCTCCTTCAAATCGAGCGGACCCGGCGAGCCCACGCCCACGCCGGTGAGCGCATCCTTCGCCAGTCCGGCACTCTCCAGGGCTCGCAGCACCGTCCGGGCCATGTCGTCCGCAATTTCTTCCGCGGGACGTGCAGCTCCGGTGGGAAGTTCCACGATCTCGCCGATGATGGTCCCGGCTTCGTTCACGAGTCCCGTGCGGATCTTCGTACCACCGAAATCAATTCCCGCTACGAGTTTTTCAGACACGCCCGTTTCTCCCATTGCATCACGGAGTCAGAGGGAAAACCTCCGTCAGGCGAGAAATCCCGTCTCTGCTACTTCAGGTAGAGTTCCATCTGGCGATCGGACAAGAATTCGACGCCGTCCTCGCGCACCACCACCATTTCCTCGATCGTCGCCACCCCGTAGCCCGGGACGGTAACGCGGGGTTCCAGAGTGTACACCTGACCCGCCTCGACTTTTTCGTAGGGGAGATTGCCGTAGCGCTCCCAGCGCGGGCAGAGCAATCCCGCGCCGTCGTGGGCCTTGCGCCCGATCTGGTGCCCCAGCGCGTGCGGGTATTCTTCGAAACCCTGCCCAACGATGTGCTGCCGCGCCTTCTGGTCCACTTTCCAACCCTCGATGCCCGGTCGCAAAGCCTCCGCCGCCACGGTGATCGCGTCGCGCACAGCGGCGAAGGCCTTCTGCACGACTTCCGGAGCCCCAGACTCATCCGGTCTACGGAAATACCAGGTGCGCTGCAAATCCGAAGCGAACCCGTCCACAATGACGCCGAAATCGATGTTCATCAAGTGACCCGCCTCGATCTTCCGGTTGGTCGGAGGCGCGTGCGCTCCCGCCGATTCAGGCCCCGTGAACACGCTCGGACAGTATTCGGGGTCCCAGGCCAGCCCAACGCCGCGCCGCTCCACTTCCCGTTGCACGCGCTGGGCCACCTCGCGCTCGCTCATCCCGGGCACCACGAAGGCATCTACGAGCTGAAAGATCTCCTGAGCCACCCGAACGGCCTTGCGAATACGCTCCAGCTCCGCTTCCGTCTTTCGCCCTCGCAGCGCATTGATGATCTTCTCCGCGCTCTCGAGTCGCCCGGCGTAGGGCGTGCCGGCCAGGATCTCCTCCAGAATCAGGTACATGCCGTGGCTCAGGCCGTCGGCCAGCACGTCGTCTTTGGAGAAATTGATGGCGATGGTGGCAGGATCGAGTTTGTGGAGCCATTCCAGCAGCGCGGGACGGATCGACTCCTTGTAGCCGATGACGTGGTCGTAGATTCGCCTGCCCCGTACGTTGGCCACGTCCAAGCTGCCCACGATGGCGACCGTCTCGCCCGTGGCGGAGATCAGAAAGGCGGACTGCCAGGTGACCGTCGTACCCAGGATCAGGTCAAGAGCGGGGTCCGGGTTCGTCGCGCTCTCGCGAACGAAGGTCAACCACAGGTCCACGCCCTTCTCCCGCAGGATTCCGACCGCCTGCTCCACCTTTTCCTTCGCGATCCGCTTGGCGGACATTTCAGACCTCCCACGCGCAGAGCCAAGTTCACACGCCAGTACCCCGCGCAAGAGCGCGGGCGCCGAGGTCGCCTGGCTTCAGCCTCTGGGTCGCCACACCTCCGGCATCTCCTCAGCCGATGGGAACAGCAT
>CAYXFI010000471.1:0-3107 GCA_964464205.1 uncultured Cytophagia bacterium | reverse complement strand
ACAGCTCCCATGAGTTGTTTGAGGCCGCGTCCAAAAGTGAGCCAACCTTCGTGGCAAACAACGGTGGTGGCACCCCAGTGGCGCGGAGGCACCGGACCGAAGACCTCCGGAACGGGGCAATTCAGCAACGGCACAACGCGCGTTGGATCCCCAAGCACGCTGACCAGGTAGTCCGCAATCGGCCAGCTTGCACCGAATGCGTAGTCGCATGAGCGCAGAAGTTGCCGTTCAACCCCTCTGAACAATTTCGCCGCGAGTGCCCTTTGCGATCGAGGAAAGAGCTCCGAGAACGTAGCCGCGTGCATCTCTTGGCTATCGAACACCAACCTGCAACCTAGTTTCCGCTTCAACAGCAGCCCCACGAGAAGCGTCTCGGGTTCCGTGCACTGATAGATATCTGCCCTGAGTTCGAGCGCGGCGAGGCACAGCGGCTTCAAGCTCACGATGCGCGATAGTCGGCCTGAAACGGGTGGCAAGCCAACGAATCTCACACCATTCCTCGGAGCCGGCTCGCGCTCCTCGCACGGCGCTACGACCCAAACATCTGCGTAGCGCTTACTGAGCGAACGAGCAATCTTATAGAAGATCCGATCGTCGTCAATCCTATGGCCGGTTGTTAGCAAACAGATACGCATCCATTTCCCGCCGTTGCACCAGGAATCCGCGGCCTTCAGTTCAGAACCACCCACCTACATGTGCATTTCCGACGCTCTATTCCCCAATTGGACCCGGTTCATCTCGGTACCCCTGACCTTCTGTCGTCCGTTGAGCCCAACTGCTAGATCTAAGCACACCTCGCGACTCGAGCCAATAGACAATATCCTTCACCCGCTTCAAGACATCATGCCGAGCTGCGTGCCGTACGGCGGCCTCGGCCATTCTTTGTCTGAGCTCTGGCTGAGCCGCCAGGGCGAGAACGGCCTCTCGAATCTGCCTCAAATCCAGCGGGTCTACGCGAACAGCCACTCTCTCGTCCAGGATATCATCATTGAACGCACCGTCTGATGCGACTATCGGAAGACCGCAGGCCATAGCCTCGAGGATCGCGTTACACGACCCCTCGGAAAGCGTGGACAAAACGAAGATATCGGCGGCCGATAACAGCTCCGGCAATCGACTGTTCTCAACTGGACTTTTGAAACAGACATGCTTTCCATCAAGGTCTAGATTCCCAGCTCCTATCAAGACTAGGCCAACGCCTTCCAAGCCTTCGAGAGCCTGAACTAGCCGCTCGGGGCCTTTTCGATACTCGAAATAGCCGGTAAATGCAACCAGAAACTTGTCCGTAGGTAGGCCGTGTTTCCGACGCATGGCTATCCGATCTCTTGGGTAGAATCGCCACCGATCCACGCCATTGGGCGAAACAAGCACTTTTCCCGGATCTATCCGCAATTCCTCCACACAACGCTTCCCATTGAGCCGGGAAACCGCAATGATTGCATCGGCTCCACGCACATTCCACCACCGTCCGAGCAGCCTGTCCCGATTGACAAGGTCCGTGAGATGATCTTCCCCCACTCCGACCACGCTGCGAATACCCGTTTCCAGCGATATGCGGACCGCGGAAGCACCGGATGGGTAGAAGAAGTGCCCATAGACCAAGTCCACCTTCGAAAACGCAAGCACAGAATGCACAACTCGCCGAACCGCCATGTAGAAAGCGAACTGCGTCAAAAGCTCCGAAGTGAACCACCCGAAACCCCTGTCGGAAAAGGAAAAGTAGCGGGGATGGTACACCTGGATGCTCTCTCCGCCTTCCACCTTCCGCACCAATCGGAGGGGAGGAAGCTTTCCGTAGCGTAAATGCGAAAAACTGGCAGGATTGATGACAGTACACTTGATACCGCTACGAGCCAGTGCTTCAACGAAATTGTTCACGAACACACCGTAGTAAGGCCGCGACGGTGTAGGAAAATTGTATGCGATGATCACCCAATGCATGTGGAGCCTCGCGTCGGCTCTGCTTTCTTTGCGCTCAATTCATCTCGCCGATCGAGAATACACTCCGTTGAGGCACCTGTAGCTACGGGCGCCGCACTCGTCCAGGGGGACCCGCGCTCCCCGGGCGAGTTGCCCTCGCGCGCTTCGGTCTCAGGTTCCCCCACCCGTTGTCACAGTCGCCGAACGGTTATCCCGATCCGCCACCGCGTTCAAGTACCCTACCACCACTGCCACAAACACCCAGTTGATGATAGAGGTCATGTTGTGCCGAAAGAACGCGAGTACAAGTATGGTCACAAGCGACGCTCTTAACACATTGAGATCTCCGACGATACGTTGCGAAACTGCTCCATGGAGATAGCGTCGGATTTTTGCGGCCATCAAGCCATAAATCCCGAAATACATCAGGAAACCAAACAATCCCGTGGAGACATACACTTCAACGTAGTCAGAATGCGACTCCATCTGATAGATGCTATGGGCAGCGAATTGTCCAAGACCATGACCAAGTATCGGGCTTTGCTTGATTAGTCGAAATCCTTCCGAATAGAGTGTCGAACGCTTGTGACCGAGAAGACTGTGATCTTCGACGAGCATGCGGTACCGCACCCCCATGTAGGTGTGCTCGTAGACGTATTCCGAAATCCCCACCAAAAGTAGCAGGATCAAAACAAGAACCAGCAGTAGCCAAGGCTTGTCACGAATCTGTTGCCTGATCGAAGTCCAAGACCACGCCAAAAGGTACACTTCGAGCCCTAGGAACGCTTTCCTCGAGGCAGACAATACAATACCCCATAGAAACGCGAAGCCAAGCAATACCAGAATAACCCTCACCAGTTTCAACTGCAATCGACCCCAGAAATACGTGACACCGACGATCGCCAAAAGCATTGCGTACCCGTAGCCATTTGGATTGTAGAAAAGCCCCGAGATGCGGTTTGCTACGGACACCTCCGTCACGTCCGGCGACGCGACCTGCCCAGTGAGAAGCGTCCCCACCAGCTGAATTATCCCCCCGAGGACGAATCCCAGAAAGGCAGGAGTGAGTGTAGTCGACCTAGCCACGAGCCCGGAAATGGCGAAGAACATCGGCGCGACTCGTAGAAGTTTGCCAAGAGTTCTCCAGAAGAAAGTCTCGTTGACTGGCGGAACCAGCACATAGAGGA
>CAYXFI010000470.1:0-3111 GCA_964464205.1 uncultured Cytophagia bacterium | reverse complement strand
CGCTTCCGGCCGGCCTGGGCCACGCACAGATACACGCCGCTGGGCAGTATTCGGCCGCGATCGTCGCGGCCATCCCAGTGGAGTACGAAACTGCCGCCCACCGCGATGCCTTCCGCAAGCGTTCTCACGCGTCGTCCCCTCGCGTCAAAAAGCGCGACGCTGCGCTCTCCGCTGCCGGGAAGCCGACCTCGAATCGTAAGCGACTGGTTGAACGGATTGGGGTGCGCTTTCAGCCACGGGGGACCTCCGGCGCTGCCGACTTCGTCCTCAACGCCACTGACGGGCAGTAGATGCCACTGCTCGACCACGAGCCGGTAGCGCGCGGAGTCGCGCTTGCCGGACCAGTAGGCCACGTTGAACGGGCAGATGTCGATGAACGCGTAGCCGACGCTGTCGCCCTTCGCCACTCGAATGAACAGGGTGGAGTTCGTCCCCACCACGTGCGGCGCGGCCGAATGGACGGTGGAAAAGGGATTGGCAGCGAAAATGCCGCCCGCGTAGGACGAATCCGTCCAGTGGGGAAACCAGAACACCCCGTCCCGGTCGGTGTGTCCGCGGAACTTCACCTGGTTGGGGATCAGATCGTCCTGTTTCTGGTACACCCAGACCTCGGCGTGGGCCACCGGGGAGCCGTTGGGTCGTACAATCACGAGCGCGTTTTCCCGCGGGATATCCGCCAAGTACTCGCCGTAGAAGCCCCGGCGTTTGCCCAGATTGCGCAGCAGGGCCCCCGCGGAGTGGTCGGAGAGGCCTGCGCGGAAATTGGTGTGCATCAGGCAATTCTTGCGGGAGCAGTAGTGAACCACGTCCCAGGCGATCCGCCGGAGCGCGGGCCGTTTGCCGGTGCGCGGCTCGATCACCAGGACCTGACGTTCGGCCACGTCCATCCGGTACAGGTCGATCAAACCGAGTTGGTGCCCTAGCTCGTGCAACAAAGCCCAGTCCGTCCCCCGGTTTCGTCCGAGCACTTCATCGCGGAAATAGCGCACGGATTCCGGGTTTCCGGTGAATCCCCACTGGCCGTCCCACAGTTTGCTGGAGGGCGCGTGGGTGCCGGATCCGGAAAGCTGTCCGTCTTCGTAGTAGCTCACCGTGTCCAGAAACACGTGCTCGGGCACGCCTCCCGGGCAAATATCCGGGTAGCGCGCGGCGGAAAAGAACTCGTTCAGCTTCCGGATGTGGAATTGTGCCCAGTCCTCGAAACTGTAGGAACCCAAAGGGTTCTTGTTGGACTCGAACAGCTCGAGAATGCTGCGCTCGACGTGAAAGTGGAAGGGCAATCCGTTCGTGCGGATTCGTAAGGAGTTGTTCTCTCTCGTGATTTCGCCGGAATCTCCCAGGGCCTGCACGCGGCAGTCGATCCATGAGGGCTCTTCGCTCCAGGGAACCACGATGGAGGAGCGCACCGTTTGCCGGGGGAAGACCGGGGCGAGCTGTTGCCGCCGCACCAGCGAGGAATCTACGAACCAGCGAACCTCCACCGGACCGGTAGCGACCCCGCCGCTGTTGCGGATCACCGCCGTGTAACGTACGGGCTTTCCTACCTCCGGCCAGTGCTTTTGGCCTTCCGTGGTCGGGTTGGGTCGCGGATTGTAGCCCGGAGGGTCGTAGACGACGTCGAATCGCGGGTACTTCGGTGAGCGCGAGATGAACAGCACGTCCAAGTCCGGCAGTTCGCGATCCGGCTTCCGGACCCGGACGGAAGCCGTGGCCGAGGGAGGCCCGGTGATTCCGTGCTCATTCAAGGCGACTACGCGGTAGTAGTACACGCTGTCCTCGGCGACGTCTGGGTCCAGCCAGTGGGTGTCGGCGGTTTCGCCGAGCAGGTTGGCTGGCTGGACGATGCCGATTGGCCCGGTGGATCGGTAGACGCGAAACCGGACAGAGGGCTCGGCCGAGGGAAGGTCCCAGATGACTGCCACGGTGAAGGGACTGCCGCTAGCCACGGTGGCGAGCACGTTGCAGGGAGCCGGCGGGTGGTCTGCGACTTCGCTGGAGAGGGGACCGAACACACCGGACCGTACCGGCAGAATCCGGTACGAATGGCCGGCCGTGGCGCTGAGCGTGTCCGTGAATCCATCCGCTTCTGCTCGCCCCACCAGTTGATACAGCATTCGCGACTTTCCGCCTTCCACAGTGTCCGCGGCGGCACGTCGGAAGATCAGGTACTGTGTGCCCGGTTCGGCATCCCACTCGAGGAGTCGTTCTCTTCGTTGCCCGATGTGGAGGCGGAGGTTTTCGGGTCGGGGAGGCAGCGCGACGGGCCGCAGCACCAGATTGCGCGGGAAACGAGGCCAGGGTAGAGAAGGTACCACTTCTTCCAGCACCCCCTGCTCGCGGGTGGCGAGGCAGGTGAACACCACGCGAACGGTGTCGCCAACGCGAAGGACCGGCGACGTGAAGTCCGCCAGATCGATCCCGAACGTCCCTTTGCCGTCGATGTTGGGGTCCGTGCCCCCGTCGCGTCGCGGGGCCTCGTGGGTCAAGATGTGGCGGAGATGCGCTCGGATGTAGACGAAGAACTCTGCCTCGGGTGGCGTGTGCCTGCAGAGGTCGCCGCTTGAATGGTAGACCACGTTGCGGTAGTAGATACTCTGTGGGAAAGCCGTGAGTGCCGTGCTCAGAAGCAATCCCAAGAGTAGCAGGGAACAGGCGAGTGCCGAGCGCCGCCGAGGCGGGATCGTCGCCGTCATGGGGACACCTGTAGGAGCTGAATAGAGCGCCACAGCACGAAGCAACCGAGCAGCACGATGACCACCGCACCGCCGGCGGGCAGAAAGCGGGCTGTTCGCTGACCCAGGTGGGGCACTAGCACGTCGCTGAAGCGGGCCACGGCGAGGCCGAGCGCCAGGAGCGTGAAAGCGATCCCGACGCTGAACGCGGCGATCAGTGCGATTCCCAGTGCCACCCGGTGTAGCGAAAGGGCCAGCAACAGAATCACAATGGCTTTGGGGCAGGGCAGAAGACCGCCGGAGAAGCCGAGGGTGAGACTCGTCCACGCCCCTACTTGCTTGGGCCCACGGTGGTGGGCATCGGCCGGATCATGCCCCGGGTGCACGTCGCCGTGTCCGTGGAGCGCTGGTAGATAGATGTGTTCGTGTCCCCGTAGCC
>CAYXFI010000469.1:0-3113 GCA_964464205.1 uncultured Cytophagia bacterium | reverse complement strand
CATTGGCTCCCGCGAAGTAAAAACGACCTGTTCGCCCTTCCTAATCAGCACAGAAAGCTGACGGGAATCCAGTTCCGCGATCGCCCTGTCCAACTGAGTCACGCCCGCATTTCTCCCCGTTCAGTTCCATTCCTCCGTGCCCTGGCGCCGCGCATGCGCGAGAGACCTACGGTTCGGCGGAATCGAGGCATACAGGGAAGGGTGACAAAAAGGGGCGCGTACTTGCGCCCCTCAGTAGTCAGACATCCAGAATCCAGGGACTGACCGTTCAATCCCGCGACTCGCGGATCAGAAGTAGGCGAACGAGCTGCATCACCGCCACAGCCGCCGCGGCAATGTACGTGAGCGCAGCAGCCTGGAGCACCTCTCGCGCGCCAGCCAGTTCGTGCGGAGCCAGGTACCCTCCGCTTCGCAACTGAGCGAGTGCACGTTTGCTCGCGTTGAATTCCACCGGCAGCGTGACTACGTGAAAGAGCACAGCCCCGGCGAAGAAAATGATGCCCAGGTCGAACAACCGCATCGAGGAAAAGATGAGCCCGATGAAAATCAGCGGAAAAGCCAACTGAGAACCCAGATTGGCCACGGGTACAATGGCGTTGCGGATCTGCAGTGGCGCGTAGGCCACCTTGTGCTGGATCGCGTGCCCGCATTCGTGCGCCGCCACCCCAAGCGCCGCCACCGAGTTGGAGTGGTACGTGCTTTCCGAAAGCCGCAGCGTCCGGGTACGCGGATCGTAGTGATCGGTCAGTTCACCGGGCACCGGTTCCACGTCCACGTCGAGGATGCCATTGTCGCGAAGCAGCATCTGCGCGAGCCTCGCGGCGGTCAGACCGCGGCCCGCAGGCACTCGGCTCCACTTGGCGAAAGTCGAACGAACCTTGGCCTGTGCGTACAGGGAAAGTGCAATGGCCGGCAGCAAGAGTATTAAGTCTGTCGGCGAAAAGAACCACATACGCCAGCTCCCTCCCTTTGGTTGGCTGACTGAACTCGAGGCTCTAGGGCCCTTCAAACCACCTTTGGTTCCAGATACTTCACCATGCGCAGAAGGTTCCCGTTCGGTCGGGCGGGATAGTAATCCACTTCGTCCATTGAGCGGTGAATGATGTGCAGACCGAATCCCCCCGTCCGTCGGTCGTGCACCGCTTTTTCCACGTCGTACGGTTTAATTTCCCAGTTTTCGAATGGTTCCCCCGCGTCCTCGAGCTCGATCACGAGCTTGGCCTCGTCGTAGCCGCAGGTGGCACGAATCCAGCCCGAAGGGTTGGAGCGGTAGGCGTGCTCGACGATGTTCACGCAAGCCTCGTACACCGAGATCTTGATCTTGCCAATCTCCCGCTCGTCGAGTCCAGCGCGGGCGGCCATGTCCACCACGAAGTCGCACACCGCGTAGATTTCCTCCGCCCTGCTCGCGACTTCCAGACTCTTGCGTTCGATGAATCCTTCGTCCCCCTCGGGTTCGCCGGCTTCGGCTACCTGCCGGCCGAGCAGTTGGGAGGCCGGAGTGTCGAACACCACCAGCTCGAACTGCTCAGGACCATCGCCGGAACTGTCCGTCCTGGGGACTTGCGCCGGATTCTCCGGGCGCTCCTGGTCTTCCTGGGCCCCAATCTCCTCGAGTAGCGCAGCTTCGTCTCTCTCGAGTCGCAAGTAAGTGAGCGGGCTGAAACACATGAAATTGTTCAACGCGGTGGGCTGCACGTTCACGAGCCGGAGTTCCGCGTGGTTGCGACGGGCGTGCGCTGTGGCCTCGAAAAGAGCCACGATGAAACTGGACGACGGGAAGTGAAGCTCGGAAAGATCGACGATGACTTCCTCGCACCCCACTTTCAGGCAGGCATCGGTTGCTTTCAGGAGGGCGAATCCCAGTTCTTGCTGGTTCTCGTGGCCGTGCACCTTGAGTCGTACGGCCCGTCTACTCGCGCGGATGGTTTCAATCCCGATCCACTTCTGGATGTCGTGGATGCTGATGCGATGCGAGTTCTCCGTCGTTTCCACGGACGGCTCCCCGATGCTTTGGTCATCGATGACTCTGCCCTCTCACGTTGGGTGCCCCCTGAACAAATCTCGTACGCATGTACCAGTACGGGACACCTTCCCCCTCTTCTCCCTTCGCTACGACCGTGCGCTACCCCAACTGCAAGGCTCATGCCAGCAGTTCCGCCGCCCCTCAGGGTCCTCCCATCGCCCCACAGCCACTCCGACGGCGTGAGAAACCCGCCCCTACCCGTGCCGTCCGACTTTCTCGCTCACGCGGCTGGGAGCAAACCACCCGATTGCAACGATGCTCGCACGGCGGCGACAGACCGACCCGTCCGATGAAGAGGTCCTCGACTCCCCCTCGGTTGCGCCTGCGTGCCATCGACAGACGACCCGCCCCCGAGCCTCCCGCCGCCACCGTTCAGTCCCGTGAGGACGCGGGATCTCCACTCCCTCTCGCGCGTAGCAAGAACCAAACGGACTCCAACGCAGCTCACCCCGGGAGGCGGACCTTGCCGGAACTACCCGAAGTGGAAACCATACGTCGCGCGTTGCAGGAACTCGCACTCGGCCGCACCATCCAGTCCGTCGAGATCCTCAGGACGGACCTCCGCTGGCCGGTCGACGCGGCAGCGCTGAGCGCTCTCGCTGGCCGCCGCTTCTCATCCTTCCGACGCCGGGGCAAGTACATTCTTGCCGATCTCACCGGCAACCGGTCGATCCTGGTTCACCTGGGCATGAGCGGCAAGCTCCTCTGGCTCCGCCCTGCCGATCCGCTGGACAAGCACGACCACGTCCGTTTTCTTCTCGACAGTGGCAATGAGATCCGCTTCCGGGATCCGCGCCGGTTCGGGGGCCTGTACGTTGTCCCGACCGACCGGGTGGACCAGCATCCCGCGCTCCAGGCGCTCGGTTACGAGCCGCTGGATTCCGAGTTCACACCCCCAAAGCTCGCCGCGCTGCTTTCGCGATCGGCTCGCCCGCTCAAGAACTTCCTGCTCGATCAGGCGCAGGTGGCGGGGATTGGCAACATCTACGCGAACGAGATCATGTTCCGGGCGGGTCTGCACCCGCTCCGTCGGGCTTGCGATCTCGACGAAGACGAGGTGAAGCGCCTCCACGCCGCAATCCTGAGC
>CAYXFI010000468.1:0-3129 GCA_964464205.1 uncultured Cytophagia bacterium | reverse complement strand
AAATAGGTAGACACCACGGAAAGGCGCCTTTGCGCCACAACCCGACGCCGCACGTCGGAGGCACGCTCCGCCTTCGCCCTCGTTCTGACAGGATCGGACAGCACCCTGGCCGTCGCAGTCAGCTCACTCTCCCATCTAGTGTCTTCCCTCCGCAGGCTGCAATTCCATCCGGTCCATTTCCTGCGCCCGGCCAGCGGCGACTTTCCCCTTCGTCCAGCGCCACAAGGCGCTTCTCACTCCTTTCGCCAGCAAACCCATTTGTCCCCGGCAAACGCATCGCGGAACCAGCCGGGCGCTCCGTCGGTAACTATCTGAAACATCGAGGAGTGAGCATGCGCGAAATTGCGACGCGGACATTGAAGGAAAGTTCAGCGATTCTTCTCTTGTCCTTAGCACTCGCAGCGGTGGTCAATGCGCTCCACCCTCGTGGGATACGCCCGGGGACAGACGTCATCCGTGAAATGCGGGCGAGCTTTCCCGAGACCCTCGCCCCGCTGGATTCGCTGGCTGAAGTCACGGCGCCGCCGGTGATTGGCACCGCTGCGCTACGTCAGCTCCTGGCTTCGGGTAAAGCGGTCCTTCTGGACGCCAGAAGTCCTGAGGCCTTCGCGAGGATGCACATTCCTGGCGCGAAGAATCTTCCCTACGAGCTCCTGTACGAACGCGCTGAGGAGCTGACCGGCCTGGATCCCGAAACCTGGGTCGTCTGCTACTGCGACGGCCCTCCCTGCGACCTGGCTCAGCGCCTTGCAGAGGAGCTCCTGTACAGCGGACTCCGGAGAGTCGCCGTGTACGGACCGGGACTGAACGGGTGGCAAGACGCGGGAGGAGAAGTTGAGACTGGCGAACCATAGCCGACTGAAGCTAGCCCACGTAGTCCGGTGGTGGTTGGCGGCTGTGTTCCTGTACGCCGGGGCGGCGAAATTGCAGGATCCAGCTGCGTTCGCACGCCAGATCGATGCCTACCGGTTGCTCCCGCCCGACCTCGTACTGCTCACGGCAGCCGTCCTCCCTGTGCTCGAGATTCTCTGCGGTCTATTGCTCCTAGCCGGCCGGTGGCTCCTCGGTGCCTCAGTCTTGGTGACCGCGCTCACCCTCGCGTTCCTTTTCGCCATGGGCTCGGCCATTGCAAGGGGCCTGAACATCGACTGCGGCTGTTTCTCAGTGAGCGGCGGTCACGCGGTCAGTGGCTGGCGGATGCTGGAAGACCTCCTGTTGCTGCTGGCCGCTTGCTACACTTTCCTCTCGGCCGCGCGCCTTCACTTCAGGTACGCCAGTTCCGGCTAGTCCCCAGAGCCGATGGGCGAGATCGGGGCACACCTCTCCGGCACCTCCCGAGGCATGGAAGGCCCCCGCGGACGGACTTGTCCCCCCTGCTGAATCCGTTGTGTCCGGGAAAGCGATGGCGCTCGGCCCAGGTCCGGCGAGCAGGGCTCCTGCGCCCTTCCCTGTCGCCAATTGCCACCAATTAGTTGCGCCAAAAAACCCGCGCTACCTCACGGGAATCCCCGTTTGTTCCGGCTCCTTCAAGTCGGTGGGCAGGAGGATTCGGAATGTCGTCCCGACCCCCTTCTCCGATTCCACCGTGATCCTGCCGCCGTGCTCCACCACGATCTTCTGGGTGATCGCCAGACCCAACCCCGTCCCCCGGACTCCTTTCGTGCTGAAGAACGGCTGGAACACGCTGTGCAGATCCTTCTCTTCAATGCCGCATCCGTTGTCGGACACGCTCACCTCGACGTGGCGCTCCCCAGTCCGCCGCGTCCGGATTTGCACCAGCCCGGTCGGCTTGTCCACTGCATCAATCGCATTCGAGACGAGATTGAGGATGCATCGGTAGATGCCCTGCGGGTCGAGAACCATCGGGCCAAGGTCGTCGTCCAGGTCCAGACGGACCACCGTGTTCCGTTCGGCGGCTTTTTGCTCCATGAGATCCGCCACTTGCCTGCAGATCCCATTCAAGTCGGACAACTGCAGCTGGAGCTGCTTCGGGCGCGCGTAGGAGAGCATGTCGAGCACCAGGTCCCGCATCACCTGCATGTTGCGGCGCATAATATCCCAGCCCTTCCTCACGATCTCCAGCTGTTCCCGCTTGAGTCCCGATTCCAGAATGTAGGCGCCGCCATCCACCCCGTTCAGGATGTTCTTGATGCAGTGGGCGGACCCGGCGATTCCCTGACCAAGCGCTGAGAGCCGGGCACGCCTGAGGTTCTCCTCGTACAACCGCGCGTTCTCGATGACCAGAGCCGCCTGCGCCGCCAGGATGGCCAGAACCTTCTCATCCCTCTCTGTGAAGCGAGCGGCGTCCCGCTTGTTCACAGCTTCCACAACCCCCACGAGTTTTTCCCGCCGAACCATGGGCACCGCCAGAATGGATCGCGTGCGGAAGCCGGTCTCCTTGTCCACACTCGCGAGGAAACGTGGGTCGCCGTAGGCGTTCTCGATGTTCACCACCTCCCGATGTTCTGCACACCAGCCGATGATACCCTTCCCCTTCTCGATGCGAATGCGCTTGAGCTTCCTCTCTACCTCACCTTCGCCGCCTCGGCCCATGGCGACGTAGAAGTAGAGCTGACCCGCTCCTTCGTCGTAGAGCGCCAGACTGCACGATTCCGCACCCACCGCAGCCGTGGCCTCACTGATGATCACGGAAAGGAGGCGGTCCATGTCCTCCATGGACTCGAGAAATTTCTCAATCCTGTACAGGTGTTCCAGCTCTGACTGGCTATTCCCGGCCATCTCCACCCCTCACGCCTCAGCCGACCCTACCGGCATTCTCGCCGCACTTTCCCCACCTCCAGCCCAGGCCCGTGCAGTTCCCCGAGGCTCGTGGACAAGGACGCTCGATCTGAGCCACACGGGTGACTCACAACTCCGCCCGTCTCTTCCCCCACAAGGGATCCCGCAGGACCAGACACAGCTCAGCAATGTGCTCTTGCACAGTCGCCGCTACCGACCCCCGCCGCGAGGGACATTCCAGAATCCGGAACCGGTTCGGCGACCTACAACTCCAGCACCCTTTTCGCCACCGCCTGGAGTCGAGCCGGATCCACCGGCTTATCGATGAAGTCCTCCGGCTCCCTCCCGAAATACTCACCCATGGCTTCTGCGGAGAATCGCATCCCCGTT
>CAYXFI010000467.1:0-3153 GCA_964464205.1 uncultured Cytophagia bacterium | reverse complement strand
CCGCTGGACCGGAAACTCGAGAGATATTCAAACCGAGATGTGCGGAAAGTAGGTTCTATCCAAAGGAAATTGCCAATATTGACAGCCGGATTGAACGATTCAAGAGAGTCCGCGAAGCGTGGGAAAAACGTCCGGACTGACCCGATTCCCCGCTGACAGATCGTTGCACCGGCGCCGGCTCGTTTCCCGGTCTTTCAGACTCGTTTCCTTCGTTCACCGTTTCCGGTCTGTCAACGTTCATTCGCGTTGGTCCGCCAGCGCGGTGAACTCAAACGTTCGCCCCGGGGCAACGTCACGCCGCCCGACGCTTGCGGCGCAGGTCCCAGTGGGGGCCTTGCAGGAGGTGGTCCGCGTGGGAGGGGTCTCGACGCTCCTGGGGCCGGTAGATCCTGATCCGAGGCGACGGAGCCAAATGGGCGCCAAACGGCACGACCGCCCAGGCGGCCCAGATGAACGACATCGGCTCCAGCGGGATCCGGAAGCGGACCGACGTGATTACCAGCGCGTGGAACAGGGTGACGACGGCGAAGATCGCGTAGGTGGGCCAGAGCCTCCGCCACCGGGCGCACGAGACGAGCAGGCCCACGAAAGCCAGCACCAGCCACAGAACCGTGGCCGCCCGATAGACCCGGTTCGACGCCTTCGGATTCGTCTCGTCGAACACGAGGAAGTAGCGCAGCCGCCTCAAGCAAAGCCCCGCGTACCGTGCCGGGTGGGTCCGGATGAACTCAACGGCGCGGCGCCCCAGCAGGCGGCATCGCTCCGGCTCGCTCAAGCCGGCCAGCTCGCGATAGCCGGTTGGTCGCAACAGCACGTCGTCGATGTAAACGGTCTCATGGCGTGCTTCCCACAACGCCCGGTCCATGCCGGCCAGGCTGCCATCGTGGTCGAGCCGAAGCGTTTCGGCCGAGGGTTGGGGGATCTTGTCGGTGCCCCAACTGGAGGGATTGTTGCCTTGCCAGAAGGCGTATCCGAACGTCGACTTGATGAACACGAGCTCGCCGTGTGCCCGGCGGTTCCGCGCCAGCCACGGGGCGATGACCGCCGCGGCGACTGCGCCCATCAGGGCCACCCTCGCCAGCGGGCCGGGCCGGAATCGCCTTTTCCAACGGCGGTCTCCTTCGCCCAGCCAGAACGCCAGGGCGCAGATCGGCAAGGCGAGCGAGAGGATCGGCTCGACCAGGAGGAGCGTCCCGGCGAGGCACCCGGCCAAGAGGGCACCTTGCCAGGTCGCGCGCCATCGAGACGACATGACGACGGCCAGTAGTATCGTCAGAATGAGCGCGGCCCAAAGGGCTACCTGCATGTGGGTGACCATATAGAGGTGGGTCGGGTAGACGGCCGCGCCCAGCCCGGCCACCCAGCCGACGCCCGGCCGGTCGGGCACGAGCACCCGGCCAAGCCACACCACCGCCAGCACCAGCCCGGTCCCCGCCACACACTGGAGCAACTGGACAGCCAGGATCGCACCCGGCGTTTCCACGCCGAGGCACGCGTAGGCGCCCGCCAGCAGGAGCGGATAGAAAGGGGCCTGCTGCGACGTGGGGCCTTCGGTGCCCAGAAACTCGGTCGCAAATCCCCGGCCGGCAAGCAGACTCTCGGCGATCCGGCCGTGCTCGTACGTGACCGGCGCGGCATGGTCCCTCCTGAGCGCGAAGACCACGCCGACGCGGAGTCCCAGGGCCAGGACCGCCAGCAGCACCAGTCCGATCGTCTTCCTTGACGCGTGCATCGTGGCGGGATTCTACGCCAGATGGGTGTCTCACGCAAGAGAAGGCCGAGAGCCCTCCGGCTTTTCCGACCTTTACGCCGTACGACCTGCAGGCTACTATCCCATCCCCAAAACGCTCCGGCGGCGGCGCGAATCGGGGCGATCCTCGCCGGGTCGGTTCCCCGCCTGGCGGCATTCGTCGCAGCGGTGCCCGGGTCTCGGCGCCCGGTGGTTGGGGGCCGTGATTTCCTCCCGGGCGAAGGGGCTCGAACGCTTTTTGCGAAAGGACGACGCGACTGATGGCGCTACGCGAGGAAATGCAGAAAAGCGGGCACTGGTTCTTCCGTCACAGGAGCTACCTTCCGCTGGTGTTGATTCTTCCCACGCTGATCGCACTTCGGCAATTCGAGCTCCCATTCCACAGCCACAAGGTGCAGGAGGTTTGGGAAGCGGTGTGCCTGGCCATCGCCCTGCTCGGTCTGGGGATTCGGATCTGCACCGTAGGGCACGTCCCTCGTGGAACATCCGGTCGGAATACGAAGAGGCAGAAGGCCGCGGAGCTGAATACGACGGGCATCTATTCCATCGTCCGGCACCCTCTCTACCTCGGCAATTTCCTGATCTGGCTCGGGATCTCGATGTTCTACTGCGCTTGGTGGCTCGTCGTGATCTTCGTCTTGTCGTTCTGGCTCTACTACGAGCGGATCGTGCTTGCGGAGGAGGAGTTCTTGCGCGAGAAGTTCGGCGAGGCGTTTCTGGAATGGGCCGATCGGACTCCCGCGTTCATTCCCCGCTTCTTGCAGTGGCGGAGCCCCTCGCTCGGGTTCTCGCTCCGAATGGTGCTGAAGCGGGAATACCCGGGCCTCATGGCCCTGGTGACCGCCTTCTTCTGCCTCGAATTGTGCGAGGACTCTCTGGTCGCGGGGAGACTCGTGGTGGAGCCGTTCTGGGGAGTCCTGGGGCTTTCGCGTTGGGCACGTTCTTCTTGCTGCGCGTGCTGAAGAAGCGGACGAAGCTGCTGGAGGTGAAAGGCCGCTAGCGAGGATTGTTCCAACGGTCACGGATTCTGGGGAGGCTGATTGGACAATCCCCACCGAGATTGTCCCGGCGGACAGACGGTTTGGCGACCAGCCACCGGCGGACGGCACACGGCGTACGGAAGTCGGGAAGCTATTTCTTCGGCCGATCCTTACGGCTCCCCCTCGCCGGCTCGGGGTGACGCTTCGCCCGCCGGTTCGCACCGCTTGAGCCCCGTGGCCGGAAGTGGTACAACCGTCGTACGTTCGTCCCCAGGCAGAGACCTCCCGCGCAGGCGAGGAAGACCATGGCCCAGTCCTTGCAGTGTGTCGAACCGGGAAGTGTCATCACCGGCTGGGACTGCAGCGCGGTCGGTGGGAAGGGGCGGGCCGTCGATCGCGAAGGTGGGGGGCTGTAGGGGATAC
>CAYXFI010000466.1:0-3157 GCA_964464205.1 uncultured Cytophagia bacterium | reverse complement strand
TGCACCAGCGGAACGAACCGGGCACTCCCCGGAAGGCATCGTGTGTTTCCGGGAGGGCCCCGTCGATGCTGATGGAAACGGCTTCGGCACCTGCTTCTTTTGCGCGCGCCAGTGCGTCTTCTGTCAACAAAGGGGTCCCGCTGGGGCTGAGGGATACCCGCAGGCCCACTTGTTTGGCGTGGCGAATCAGGTCGAACAGGTCGGGGCGTTTGAGCGGATCTCCGCCGGTGAGAATGAACAGCGGGCGCCCGAACCTGCGGATCTCTTCGATGAGGGCGTAACCCTCTTCGGTCGTCAGTTCGGCGGGGTTGCGCTCCGGCTGAGCGCTGGCCCGACAGTGTTTGCACACCAGATCGCAGGCGCGAGTGACTTCCCAGATGACGAGAAAGGGGGCTTTGGCGAAATGGCGCCCTCGAAGCTGGTCACTGGGTTTGGCCTTCGCCTCGAGAACAGGGATTCTTGTGGTAGTTTCGTGCATTGGTCAACGCTCCGTTGCCGTGATTGCCACTGATGATTGCGACGTCCGTGAGATCGTCAAGCCTTGCGTCCCGAGACTCCGCGGGGGCGGGAATCTGCTGGTCGCTACCGCTTGATTCCGTCCGAACCGCCGCTGGAGACGGCTTGGACAAGCTTTGAAATTCAGAACCAGATCCCATCTTTCCAGCGACGGGCGACATCCTGAGCAAAGTAGGTGATGATCAGGTCGGCGCCCGCGCGGCGGATGGCGATCAGGATCTCCGGCACGATGCGCTCTTCGTCCACCCAGCCCAGTCTGGCAGCGGCTTTCACCATCGAGTATTCGCCACTGACGTTGTAGGCCGCTACCGGCTTGAGCAGGCGGTTGCGCGCTTCGCGGATGATGTCGAGGTAAGTCAGCGCCGGTTTGACCATCAGGATGTCGGCGCCTTCGGTGTCGTCGAACAGGATCTCGAGCATGGCTTCGCGCCGGTTGGCCGGGTTCATCTGGTAGGTCCGGCGGTCTCCGAACTGGGGCGCCGATTCGGCGGCGTCGCGGAACGGTCCGTAGAACGCGGAAGCGTACTTGGCGGCGTAAGCCATGATGGCCACATTCGGAAAACCCGCCTCATCGAGCGCGAACCGGATGGTCTCCACGGCGCCGTCCATCATGCCCGAGGGTGCGACGATGTCCGCGCCCGCGCGAGCCTGGGCTACGGCCGTTTTGCCGATGATCTCCAGCGTGGCGTCGTTGTCCACGTCGCCATTCCGAATGATCCCGCAGTGGCCGTGATCCGTGTACTCACAGAAACAGAGGTCGTCGATCACAATCAGATCGGGCACGGCCCTCTTGATCGCGTCCGTGGCCCTCTGAATGATGCCTGTCTGCGAGTACGCGTCCGAACCGGTGGCGTCCTTCTCCTCCGGAATGCCGAAGAGAATGACGGCCGGGATGCCGAGGTCTGCGGTGCGCCGTGCTTCTTCCACGGCCTGATCGATCGAAAGCTGGAAAACGCCCGGCATGCTCGGGACTTCTTGGCGTACGCCCTGGCCGGGACACACGAACAGAGGGTAGATGAGCTGGGAGACGCTTAGCTGCGTCTCCTGCACCATACGGCGTAGATTGGCGGTTCGGCGTAGCCTCCGCAGGCGGTCAGCAGGGAAACCCATGTTCACCTCCTCAGGTCTTCTGTTGGCAATTCAGGCCTCCGCAGCGGCCGGGTGTCGCTCGGACGGTGCGAGGCCAATCTCTTCGTCCGTCAGGTAGCAGGCGGGGTCGGGAGCCCACACGTCGCCCGTCACGGCCTCCGCTCGCATTCTCAGGTTCCCGCCGCAAACATCCAGGAAACGGCAGGCTGCACAACGACCCTTGACGTAGGCCTTTTTGTTTTTCAGTTTCATGAGGAATTCGTTGCTGGTGTCGGTCCAGATTTGCGAGAAGGGACGTTCGCGGACGTTGCCGAGCACCACGTGTCGCATGAACTGATCAGGGTGGACGTTGCCGTCCCAACTGACGCTGGCGATGCCCAGCCCGGAGCTGTTTCCGCCGTTCATCTTGAGCAGCTCCCAGACCTCCTGAGCGCGCTCCGGATTCTCGCGCAGCAGGCGCAGGTACAGGTACGGTCCGTCGGCGTGATTGTCGACGGTCAAGACTTCGGCGCGAAAACCGCGGTCGTGCAGTTGCTTGGTCCGGTCGATGATGAGGTCGACCAGCGCGCGTGTTTCCTCGTGCGAGAGGTCGAGCGCAGTGAGGCGCTCCCCACGGCCGGTGTAGACGAGGTGGTAGAAGCAGATCCGGGGGATGCGTCGTTCTTCCATCAGGTCGAATATTGCCGGAACGTCGGCTGCGTTTCCACGGTGGATGGTGAAGCGCAGTCCGACCTTCAACCCCTCAGCTTGGCAATTGGCGATGCCTTCCATCGCTTTGTCGAACGCGCCGCGTAACCCGCGGAATCGGTCGTTCGTCTCCCGCATCCCGTCGAGGCTGATTCCGACGTAGGACACGCCGATTTGCTTGAGACGGCGCGCAGTGTCGCGGTCGATGAGCGTGCCGTTCGTGGATACAACGGCGCGCATCCCGAGCGAAACGGCTCGCTCCATCAGCTCGAAGATGTCCGGCCGCATCAGCGGCTCGCCGCCGGAAAAAAGGACCACCGGCACTCCGAACGACGCCAGATCTTCGAGCAGAGCGTGCCCTTCGGCGGTGGTGAGCTCACCCTCGTACTGCTTGTTTTGCGAGGCCGAGTAGCAGTGCTGGCAGTGAAGGTTACACGTGCGCGTGGCGTTCCACACGACCACCGGCTTTTTGTCCTCGGAAAACTGAAGCAGGTGGGAGGGGAGCTTGCCCGCCTTCCGCCCGTAGCGAAGGGGGTCCGAAGGTTCCACAGTGCCGCAGTACAGTTTGGAAATCCCGATCATCTCGAATTCTCCTGTGTGTAGCGCCTCGTTTTCCCGTGGCCTCGCAGAAAGCGGTTGGCACGTCGTAAAGCGCGCCTTGAGAAACTACGTGCTCTCACAACCGCAGCTCAGCAGCGAAGCCTTCAAGTCCGCGCGGCCGGAGCGTGTTCCATTGCCCTGCCCCGTTGACCCCCATTTCGGTCGAGGGCCCGGCGCGCGGGTATGTCGCCAAGGCTTGTCCCTCGATCTGGGGCCGTCCGATCGGGCACAACGGCCCGCTGAGGTTCGGGTTGGCCTTCCGTGT
>CAYXFI010000465.1:0-3165 GCA_964464205.1 uncultured Cytophagia bacterium | reverse complement strand
ATCTTTCCGGTGTGGACCGCGCCGCGCAGGGGGCGGAGGAACGTGGGGGCGCTGTGTACGAGTACTTTCCAGCCGTGTTGAGACTCGCCCCTCTCGCCTGATCCTTCCTTGCGGTCGCTCCGCCGAACCCAACCTCCTGAACCCACGACCGACGCCCGTTCAATTCGCTTGTTTTGCGGACGGATTCCCCGTATTTTTGGCTGTGGGATGGGTTACGTTTCGGTCGGGACAAGCCGCGTGGAGGAGATGCAGATGCGCGTTCTTTCCGGCATCCAACCCTCGGGAGCTCTACATCTGGGTAACTACTTTGGCATGATGCGCCGGATGATCGAGTACCAGGCGAATCCGGACAACACTTTGTTCTGCTTCATTGTGAACTACCACGCCCTCACCACCGTCTTCGATGCCGACCTGCTGCGACGGCGCACCTTCGAAGCCGCTTGCGACTTCCTGGCTCTGGGCATCGATCCGGAACGCTCGGTCTTCTGGGTTCAGAGCGACGTGCGGGAGGTGACCGAACTCACCTGGCTGCTCTCCAACGTGACCAGCGTGGGCCTGCTGGAACGCGCCCACTCGTACAAAGACAAGATCGCCAAGGGCATCACGCCCAATCACGGCCTCTTCAGCTATCCTGTGCTGATGGCGGCGGACATCCTGCTGTACGAGGGAGAAATTGTGCCGGTCGGGAAAGATCAGAAACAACACCTCGAGATGACCCGCGACATCGCCATTCGTTTCAACAACACCTACGGCGAGACCTTCGTGGTCCCGGAACCGGACATCGCCGAAGAGGTGGCCGTGGTGCCCGGCATCGACGGGCAGAAAATGTCGAAGTCGTACGGCAACACGATCGACATCTTCTCGGACTACGAAACTCTGCGGACGCGGGTGATGTCCATCGTCACGGATTCCACGCCCGTGAACGAACCGAAGAACCCGGACAAGTGCACGCTGTTCGCCCTGTACAGCTTGTTCCTCAGCCCCGAACAGCGGGAAGAACTGCGTCAGCGCTACGTCACCCCGGGGCTCAAGTACTCCGATGTGAAAAAAGAGTTAATCCAAGTGATCTGGGAGCATTTCGCTCCCTATCGCGAGAAGCGGGAATACTACCTTTCCCACCCTCAGGATGTGTTCGACATTCTGGACATGGGGGCCAAGAAGGCGCGCGAAGTGGCCGTCCAGGTGCTGGAGCGGGCGAGAAAGAATGTGGGCCTGAACTACTGGGACTACCAGCGCTGAAGAAAGCGACCTCCGGGGCGCGCCGTTCAGTCGCCCGCCCAACTTCAGGAAACACTGGCACCGCCCCCGTGACCTCGGGGAGCAGAGGGGAACCCCCGGCGCTGAGGGCATTGGTACGGACGAACCGAGGACCAGCATGACTGAGTTCGACTGGGTAGAAACGTCTGGCAGCGCCTCTCCAGGAGGAGGGCAAATGGGGCGTTCGGCGCCGGGCGCAGGGCGAAACGCAGCCAGTAGGAAGAAATTAGTCCGCGCTGCCAAGGGCAGGAAGGCTGTTCGGAACTCAGTTGCCGTGCGCTGCCTTTCCCGTAGGATGCTCGCGACACTCGTCGGGGCCTTGCTGTGCGCACAGGCCCCGGTACCGCTCGGAGCAAGTTCAAAGCGAGCCATGACCGTGGAGGACCTCTGGGCGGTGAAGCGAGTCGGCGCCCCTCAAGTCTCACCGGAGGGCCGTTGGCTCGCATTCGACCTCACCACCTACGATCTCAGCACCAACGAGTCCTCCACCGATGTGTGGCTCGTCCCGACGGAGGGAGGCGAGCCATTTCGACTCACCACTTCCCCCGCCTACGACGGTCAACCCCAATGGAACCCAGCGGATCCGCAGGAGCTGGCCTTCATCTCCGACCGCGACGGCAGCCGACAAATCTACGTGCTATCGCTATTTGGAGGCGAGGCGCGCCGGCTCACGCGCATCCCCACCGGCGTGGGGCGTTTCGTGTGGGCACCCGACGGGAAGCGGATTCTTTTCACGTCCAGGGTCTACCCCGGTGCCAGCCCCGAAGAGACCAAGGCGAAAGACGAGGAGAGAAAACGATCCAAGGTTCGGGCCCGGATCTACACCCGGCTTCTCTTCCGCCACTGGAACCACTGGTGGGACGGCAAGCGGTCGCACCTGTTCGTCTTCGATCGCGAGACCGGGGAGTACAAAGATCTCACGCCGGGAGACGTCGATGTCCCACCCATCGCACTGGGCGGGGCGCAGGATTTCTGCTTTTCCCCGGACGGCGGGAGCATCTACTACGTAGCCAACACCGACTCCGTTGTGGCCATCTCGACGAACAATGACGTCTTTCGCGTCCCGGCCACAGGTGGCAGCCCCACGCGCCTCACGAACTCGAAGGCAAACGACAACAGCCCGGTACCTTCTCCCGACGGCCACTACCTCGCCTACCGCGCGATGCGTCGACCCGGTTTCGAAGCCGATCAAACCGAACTTGTGCTCGTCGATCTGCGCACCGGAGCGAAACGTGTTCTCACCGAGCATCTGGACCGGGATGTGAACGAGGTGGTCTGGTCCCCCGATTCGAGGCGCCTCTTCTTCACTTGCCCGGATCAGGGTCGTGTCAAAGTGATGTCCGTGGATGTCAGGAGCGGTCGGATTACGACGCTGGTGTCCGACCACGTGGCATCGGGGCTCACCGTGGGGCCATCCGGACGTTGGCTGTACTTCCGCCTGCAGGCCATGAACGCGCCCAACGAGATCTTCCGCGTCCGCACGGACGGCTCCCATCTGGAGAAACTGACGGGCTTCAACGATTCCCTACTGGCTGAGCTCGAACTGCCCGAACCCGAAGACTTTTGGTTCCGCAGTTTCGACGGCACAAAAGTGCACGCCTTTGTGCTCAAGCCGCCCTTCTTCAGGCCGGACCGCCGCTACCCGCTCGTCTACCTGATACACGGCGGGCCGCAGGGGATGTGGTCGGATCTCTTCCACTTTCGCTGGAATGCCGAGCTATTTGCAGCGCCCGGTTACGCCGTGGCGATGGTCAACTTCCGGGGCTCCAAGGGCTACGGGCAGGCTTTCTGCGACGCCGTGAGCCGGAATTGGGGAGGCGGTCCGTATCGGGACCTGATGCCCGGTCTCAACTCGCTCCTGGCGGCTTTTCCCTGGATCGATTCGACCCGGGTGGTGGCGGCGGGGGC
>CAYXFI010000464.1:0-3169 GCA_964464205.1 uncultured Cytophagia bacterium | reverse complement strand
GCCCGAGATGGCCTACTTCGAGTGTATGCACGAGCTGAAGCTGATCGTCGACCTGATGTACGAGGGGGGCGTGAGTCGGATGTGGTACTCGGTGAGCGACACGGCTGAGTATGGCGGCATGACCCGGGGGCCGAAGGTGATCGACCAGCACGTGCGCGAGACCATGCGTTCGCTGCTGGCCGCTGTGAAGGACGGCAGCTTCGCGAAAGAGTGGGTGGAAGAGAACAAAGCGGGGCTACCGAATCTCTCCCGGCTGCGCGAGCAGTGGAAAGGTACCCAGCTTGAGCAGGTGGGGGCGCGCCTCAGGGCCATGATGCCCTGGGTGAAACAGACAGAGGAGCCGAGCTAACCGGTCAGAACGGAATGGAGCAAGCAACAAAGGAAACCAGGAGGTGTCTGGCGATGAAACGGCGAGTATACGTATTCGACACAACCCTGCGCGATGGCGAGCAGGCCCCAGGGTTCTCGATGCGAGTCAGCGAGAAGGTGCGAGTTGCGGCGCAGTTGGAGGCGCTGGGCGTGGACGTGATCGAGGCCGGTTTCCCCATTGCCTCGAGTGGGGAGCAGGAGGCCGTCCGTCGCATCGCCCAGCAGTGCAAAACGGCCAGTGTGGCCGGGCTGTGCCGGGCCAAAAAGCAGGACATCGACGCCGCGTGGGACGCCCTCAAGTACGCCAAGCGTCCCCGATTCCACATCTTTCTGGCAACCTCCGACATTCACCTGGAACACAAGCTCCGCATGACTCGCGAAGAGGCCATTCGGGCCGCTGTGGAGGCCGTGAAGTACGCCAAGAGCTTCGGTGCCGAAGTCGAATTCTCGCCGGAAGACGCAACCCGCTCCGAAGAGGGCTATCTGATTCGAATTCTCGAGGCAGTGATCGACGCGGGGGCAGACGTGATTAACATCGCCGACACCGTTGGATACGCTATTCCGAGCGAATTCGCTCGGCTCATTCGCTTGCTCCGCTCCGAGGTTCGCAATGCCGACAGGGCGCGCTTCAGCGTTCACTGTCACAACGATCTGGGCATGGCCGTGGCCAACACGCTGGCCGGGATCGAAGCCGGCGCCGATCAGATCGAGTGCACGATCAACGGCATCGGCGAACGGGCCGGAAATGCTGCCCTGGAAGAGGTGGTGATGGCCCTGAAGGTGCGCGAACCGATCTTCCACGTGGAGACGGGAATCCGTACGGAGCTGCTGTACCCCACCAGCAAGCTGGTGCAGGACATCACCGGCGTGCACGTACAGCCCAACAAGGCCGTGGTGGGCGCCAACGCGTTCGCCCATGAGGCGGGCATTCATCAGCACGGCGTGCTCTCCCACTCGGCCACTTACGAGATCATGACGCCGGAGTCCATCGGGCTGAACTCGAACCGGTTGGTGCTGGGGAAGCACTCCGGTCGCCACGCGGTGGAGAAGGCCCTGCACGACATGGGCGTGTGGGTGGACCGGGACGACCTGAATCGCGTTTACGAGAAGATGGTCGCCCTGGCCGACGAGAAGAAGCAGGTGACACAGCGCGACCTGCTGCGGATTGTCGACGAGATCAAACGGGGCAGGGTCGACGTGGTGGAAGCGCAGACGGTGCGCGAGACGGCGGGCGCGAACTCCTAGCGGCGCGCCGGCCAGACTCAATCTGCATTCGCAACAGCTTCTTCGGCGAAAGTACGGGACGGTCCTGATGGGCATGACGATGAGCGAAAAGATCCTGGCCCGGGGTTCCGGCCGGGCCAGGGTACAGGCGGGCGACAAACTGTGGGTGGACGTCGACGTGCTGATGACGCACGACGTGTGTGGTCCGCCGGCCTACGCCATTTTCAAGCGCGAATTCGGCGAGGACGCTCGCTTCTGGGATCGCCGGAAGGTGGTGGTAATTCCGGATCACTACATTTTCACCAAGGACCCGCACGCCATCCGCAACCTGGAAGAGCTGCGCAGGATGGCCGCGGAGCAGGATCTGGTGTACTTCTACGACGCCTTCTCTCCCCGCTACTCGGGCGTGTGTCACGTCACGCTGGCCGAAAAGGGCCACGTGCGACCCGGGGAGATCCTGATCGGGACGGACTCGCACACCTGCACGGCCGGAGCCTTCGGAGCTTTTGCGACCGGTGTGGGGAACACCGACGCCGCCTTCGTGATGGGCACCGGCAAGCTCTGGCTGCGCGTGCCGGAGACGATTCGCGTGCTGCTCGAAGGCGAGCTGGCCCCCGGCGTGATGGCCAAAGACGTGATCCTGCGCTTGATCGGCGACATCGGGGCCGACGGCGCGACCTACTGCGCGCTGGAATTCCAGGGTGAAGGGGTCCGTAGCTTGTCGATGGACGAGCGGATGACCCTATGCAACATGGCCGTGGAGGCGGGGGCAAAGAACGGCATCGTACCCGTGGACGAGGTGACCTGGGGGTACCTGAATCAGGTCGGTGTTGGCTCGGCTCACGCCGTGGAGAGCGACCCGGACGCGGTGTATCTCCGCACGGAGAGGTACGATCTCTCGGCACTGCCTCCGCAGGTGGCCAAACCACACTCCCCGGCCAATGCGGTGCCCGTCACGGATTGCGAGGGCACGCGCCTCACCAACGCCTACATCGGTTCCTGTACGGGTGGCAAGCTGACGGACTTCCTGGTGGCGGCCGCCTTGCTCAGGGGCCAAAAGGTCCGGCTGGACACTTACGCCGTACCGGCCACCGTGCGGATCTGGGACGGCATCCGTCGCATTCGCCTGGACGGCCAGACGGTCGAGGAGATTCTGAAACAGGCCGGGGTGAAGATCGGTGAGCCATCCTGCGCCGCCTGCCTCGGTGGCCCGGAAGACACGTTCGGCCGGCTCCACGGGGAGGAGGTTGCCATCTCCACCACGAACCGCAACTTCCCCGGCCGAATGGGCTCGAGGCGGGCTCAGGTATACCTGGCCTCTCCGGCGACGGTCGCGGCTTCGGCGGTAGCCGGGCACATCGTCGATCCGCGCAAATTCGTGGATGCGACGGACTGGGATCGAATTGTCGGCTGGCTGCGTTCGGCGGAGAATGAGGTGTGGGCAGCAAGTGAGGCGTGACGGTTGAAGCCTCCGCCGGGCGGTGGCGAGGTCTCGTACCCAGGATCGCTCCCGACCCGGTGGCGGATAGGCGTGTTTGCTGGGATCCTCCCAGATGCCTGTGAGCAGATTTGAGGG
>CAYXFI010000463.1:0-3176 GCA_964464205.1 uncultured Cytophagia bacterium | reverse complement strand
ACTCCGATTGACTGGGGCGAGCTGTACACCTCGCTGCAGCAGGGCGTGGTGGACGGCGCCGAGAACAACCCGCCGAGCTTCTACACCTCTCGCCACTACGAAATCTGCAAGTACTACACCCTCGACGAGCACACCCGCGTGCCCGACGTGCTGCTGATCAGCACGGCGGTGTGGAAGAAGCTCAGCCCCGAGTTTCAGCGCATCATTCAGGAGGCGGCCGACGAGTCCGTCCCCTACCAGCGTCAGCTCTGGGATGAGATGGTGAAGAAGTCGCTCGAGGAAGTGCAGAAGGCGGGAGTGAAGATCATCATTCCCGACAAAGAACCCTTCCGCAAGAAGGCGGAGACTCTCTACAAGGAATTCGAAGGGACGGAGATCGGCAAACTCGCCGAGGAAATCCGGGCTATTCAATGAGCGTCTGGGAAGTTTGAGCCGAGGGTCAGCATGTACGCCAAGATTCGCAGGTATCTGGATCGCTTCCTCGAGGGGCTCGTGGCCCTTGTGATGGGCGCGCTGGTGGTGGACGTGACCTGGCAGGTGATCACTCGTTTCATCCTGCGTCGCCCGAGCTCGTGGACCGAGGAGCTGGCCACCTTTCTGCTCATCTGGGTTGGACTGCTCGGATCCAGCGTGGCGCTCGAGCGGGGAGCACATCTGGGGATCGATTTCTTCGTCAATCGGATGAAACCGAGGAACCGTCTGATCACGGAGATCATCGTCTTCGCCACCGTGGCCATCTTCTCGGCCACGGTGCTGGGCATCGGGGGACTGGATCTGGTGCGCGTGACGCTCAGCACCAACCAGGTATCGCCCGCACTGAGCATCAAGATGGGGTACGTGTACTTGGCGCTGCCGATCAGCGGCTTTTTCCTGACCCTGTACAGTGTCGAGTACCTGGTGCGCCGCATCATCATGTTGATCCGGGGGGAGACGCTGGTCAAGGTGGAAGTGACAGCACCCAAGGGCGTTCTGGACTGAGAAGCCTCATTCCGAACCTGAAACCGGAAAGGGATCGGCGTGGACGTTCCGCTCTTCGTTTTGATCGTCAGCTTCGTGCTGTTGCTGTACCTCAACGTCCCCATTTCCTTCTGCATCGGCACTTCCACAGTGCTCACCATCATCAGCGTTGGCGGCCTGCCCACGCTCCAGATCGTCGCCCAGCGGATCGCCACCGGGATTGACAGCTTCGCTCTCCTTGCGATTCCGTTCTTTATCCTGGCCGGCGCCCTGATGGGCCGCGGCGGCATCGCGCGTCGGCTCATCGATTTCGCCAACGTGCTGGTGGGGCGCTTCCGCGGCGGACTTTCCTACGTGAACATCCTGACCTGCATGCTCTTCGGGGCCATTTCGGGATCGGCCGTGGCAGCGGTGTCGTCGGTGGGTGGCTTCATGATCCCGCTGATGAACGAAGAGGGCTACGACCGCGATTTCAACGCAGCGGTCAGCATCACGGCGGCCACCACCGGTCTTCTCATCCCCCCGAGCAACGTGATGATCGTGTACTCGCTTGCGACGGGCGGAATGGTGTCGATCGCTGCAATTTTTCTGGCGGGCTTTTTGCCGGGCGTGCTGGTGGGCGTTTTCCTGATGGCCGTCAGCGGTTGGATCTCGATCAAACGGAGCTACGGCAAAGGAGAGAAGATCGGCCTTCGCGAGGGCACGGTGCGCTTCCTGCGGGCGATCCCGCCGGTGCTGCTGGTGGTGATCGTGCTGGGCGGCATTCTTGGCGGGGTGTTCACGGCGACGGAGGCATCGGCCATCGCGGTGGTGTACGCGTTTTTCCTCTCCGTACTCATTTACCGCGAGGTGTCGGTGAGAGAAGTCCCGGCGATCTTGCTGCAAACGGGCGTCACGACCGCCGTGGTGATGCTGCTCATCGGCACTTCGATGGCCATGTCGTGGGTGCTGGCGTACGAGAACATCCCGCAGTCGATTTCTGCGGCGCTCCTGGGGCTGACCAACAACAAGTACGTGATCCTGCTGATCATCAACGTCATTCTGCTGTTTGTGGGCACGTTCATGGACATGACCCCGGCGGTGCTGATCTTCACGCCCATTTTCCTCCCTGTTGTGCAGAACCTCGGGATGCACCCGATTCACTTTGGCATTGTGCTCATCACTAACCTGTGCATCGGCCTGTGCACGCCGCCGGTTGGTTCGTGTCTGTTCGTGGGTTGCGGCATTGCCAACACCACGATCACCAACGTCATCAAGCCGCTGATCCCGTTCTTCGTCGCGATGATCGCCGCACTGATGCTGATCACCTACGTGCCCTGGATTTCGCTGGCGATTCCGGCGCTGTTCGGGTTCAAATGAGCTCGCCGGGCATTGGACGATTCGCTCAGATTTTGTCCGCCGCGGGTTCCGGTGCGCACGAATTGGGGTCTGAATTGACGACCGGCCAGTGAAAGGCGGACGATGAGACGCCGCGCTTTGAATTTCGCACTGGTGGTCGCTTTTCTGTGGGGCGCGTGGCATCCGCAGAGCAACTTCCTTTCGCAGCAGCTTCGTTATCCGCGTGTCCGCGCGGCCCGGGATGTCGCAGATCCGGTCCTGCGGGCTCTTTTCCAGCGGCGAGACCTGAACTACCCTCCCAGGGGGATCTTCCTGCGTATTCTCAAACAGGAACGTCGCCTTGAAGTGTGGGTAGACGATGACGGAGACGGGGTGTACGACTCCCTCAAGTCGTACCGGGTCTGTGCCCTTTCGGGAACGCTCGGGCCCAAGAGACGCCAGGGCGACGGCCAGGTGCCCGAGGGGGTCTACCACGTGGACCGCTTCAATCCAGTAAGCCACTTCTATCTCTCCCTAAGGATCAACTACCCGAACGCGTCGGACCGAATCCTCGGCGTGAAGGGGAATCTCGGCGGCGACATCTTCATCCACGGGTCGTGTGCGACGATCGGCTGCGTGCCGATCACCGACGACGGGATCAAAGAAGTGTACTGGCTGGCGGTGCTGGCTCGGAGCGCAGGCCAGGAGCGCATTCCGGTCCACATCTTCCCGTGTCGGCTCGATGAGGCGAGTTGGCGAGAACTCTGTACCCCGTACTCGGAGAATCCGGAACTTATCCGCTTTTGGCGTAGCCTTGTGCCCGTGTTTCGGTTTTTCGAGGAGACTCACCGCGTCCCCGAAGTGGGGGTGTCACCGACCGGCCTTTACAGGCTGACCAGTGA
>CAYXFI010000462.1:0-3198 GCA_964464205.1 uncultured Cytophagia bacterium | reverse complement strand
TCCCGGCTGTTCACGAACCTATGGCACACATTCCCGGGCCTGGAACCCCCAACCGGTGTGATCTCGTTGACCTCACTTCTCCCCAACCACCCCCGCCGCCCGGGCGGGCGACGCAGGATAAAATCCTCGTAGCCCCGACTCTTCCACGCGCACCCGGGCAAGGTTAGCGTCGGCGTTACGCCCAGCCAGGGACTTGCAATCGCGCCGTCGGCCCGTGCTCGTTCCACCGCCTATTGCAAAATCTCCACATCCAGGCTGTAGCGGAACTTGTCGAAGTAAATGTTCTCCCCCTCGCACTCCAGTTCAGCGCGCTGGAAATCCACGTCGTCCGAGCGGAAGGACTGCTTCGCCGGGTACAGCGGCGCCTGATGGTCGCAGTTGGCCGCCATTCGGAAGTGGTCCAGGTTACCGAAGCAGAAATCCACCACCGTCCGTTTCTCTTCCGGCGTGAGCGTCTCGATGTAGTGATTCGCCCAAGCGCCTCGATCGGGATCAACCGGGATCCAGCCGTAGGGCCTGATGTAGATCTCGCACCAGTCGTGAATGGACTTGTGTCCCGGTCGGATCCCCCACCCCGACTGCCAGCGCGCCGGAATGCCGTTCATTCGGCACAGAGTCATGAAAAACAGAGCCTTTTGCCCGCAATCTCCGTAGCGATGTTCCAGCACAAACTGACTGATGTTTCGAAGCGTGGAATACTCGTGGGCGTAGCTGTACAGCAAACTGTCCACTACCCAGTTGTAGATCGCCCTGGCGATCTTCAGCGGATTGGTCTCTCTCCCGACGATCCGCCGTGAGAGCGAGCGCATCTCATCCGTGAACACCACGTGCGGCGGCTTCTCGGCCGTGTAGTAGCGATACTCGGGATCGTCAGTATCGTAGGGCTCCACCCGTTCCGGATCGAGAACGTTGGCAGTCGCGTAGGCGGTGTACTCGTACGTCACCCGAAAGATCGTGGGTTTGCCGGCCTCGGCCCTTCTCTCAAAGTACACGGAACGCATCCGCGCCTCTGGCTCGTCCAGCCAGACCACCGGCGGATCGGACGACACGAGCGTGATGTCGTTCTGGAACGGAAATGCCCTCGGATAGGGAATCCAGCAACGGATCACCTTTCCCGCGGGCACCACGTCCGCCTGGACTTCCACCGTGTGCGTGCAGCGGAAGCGCCTGGGTAGGACAAACCGCTCCACCGATTGCCTGCGCGCCGCCAGGATCTCTTGAATCATGGCCAACAGACTGTGCTCCGCGTCCCACCGATCGGGTGCGGGCACCTGCCGAGCTCGGATTTCTGGGTAGCGCCAGAACAGGTTGCTGACGCTGGCGTACAGGTAGTACTTCTCGCCGTCGATCCAACGCCAGTCGAGTTTCCCCTCCCGCTCCCACTGGTCCAGCTCTTCCTCGCGGAAATCGGCGACACGGCGTTTGAGCTCCGCCAGCAAGTCTTCGCGCGTCTTGTCGTAGTCCAGTCGGATGCGCCGCAGGCGTTCCTTCTCCCACCGAAGCTTTTCTGCCAGCTCCGGCGTCAGGTCCCCACGGTTCAGCAGGCTGTCGATGCGCGCCTCCGCGATTTTGAATTCGCCCGCTTTCTCGAGCTTCTCGAGCCAATTGAGTTGCAAATCGGACTTTCGTTGGCCTTCGCAACCTGCGAACGCGAGCATCGCAAAGCCCACAACCAACCAGCTCACGTGCAATTTCATTCCTTCGCTCCCAATTCTACCAAAAGTTGTACGAGCTCCTCGCCGGCCTCCGTCTGGAGTTCCTCCAGTAGTCGGATGTCCACGCCGGAAGCGGCCATCTCTGCCAGAACCGAATCCACCCGGGCGAACCAGCGCCTTTCGAAATCCTCGAGGCGCTCGACCATCCTGCGCCCTTCGGGTCCCTCCAGCCAGTCCAGGCTCAGCAGATCCCTGCGCTTCGGGGCGACGTAGGCACGGCTCTCCAAGGACTGGATCAAGCGATTCACCAGGGGCTGGTCTGGGCCGCGCAGTGGTTCAGGCACTGAGCCAGTGCTGACCCACACTGGCACAGCGGCGCCGAAGAGCGGTTCGCCCAACACGATCCAGAATGTGGCAAGTCGTGGATCGCCCCCGGGCTCAGGCTCCTGAACGATCACGCAACAAGCAGTCCGGAACCGATTGATCGAATTTCGTGTCCGCACCCAACGTCCGGGCGGTGCATCCGGCACGACACTGGCGGGTGTGACCAGGTCGCGAGCGGCGAGCCGCAGCAGGGCGAGCGGCGACAGTTCCCCGTGGGCCGCCATGCGTCGGAAGATCTGCCGCGCCCGCACGAAGCGGAAGATACCTCCACCGGTGCCGTCGCCCGTCTGGGCGAAATTCGTGCGGACGATCCAGCCCCCCTCCGCCCGGTCCGCATCGTAGCGGGCGAACGTGTGGTTGCCCGTCTCGAAGTAGGCAGCGCCACCCCGCGCGTCGACGACGCCGAAATTCGACTTAGTGTGCCTGCCTGGCCGGTTCGTCTCGAGCAGTAGTCGCTCGAAATCGTCCACTGTGGCGCACCGCCCCAGGGCTTCGGCCATGAACTCACCTTCGCCGTCCAGCTGGTCGCCCTCCACATCCAGGGCCTCGGCGTTCATGATCGCGAAACCCGCCTCGTTCACGCCGGCCCAAGCCTGCGTCGTGTCGCCCACGTTGATCACCGCCACGTACCGGTAGCGGGGCCCTTGCAACAGCACAACGGCGTTGTTCCTGTGCCGGGTGTCGCGATTCTTCCACAGGAAAGGTCGACCATCTGATGAACCCTTGGCCGACACCACCGCCGTGGTGCACTCGTCCCCGGCAGCAGCGTCGATTGAGAGCAGGTGCGCGTTCCAGCTGAAGACTAGCGCGAGGAGGAAAAGCGTTCGTCGCATGGTGAGAGAACCCCGGCTGAGTTGGCCGACGGGCCACCGCCGCGGCGCCTCACGCCTCCAATCGGCTGGGCGCGTGGGGCGACGGGCCCACGGTGCGTAGGGCTTCGTTCAGCACTTTGCGAAGATTCTGGTAGTCGAGGTTGCGCTTCAGTTCTCCGTCCATCGCCACGGACACGCTACCTGTCTCCTCGGACACCACTACGATCACCGCGTCCGACTCCTCCGACAGGCCCAGAGCGGCGCGGTGCCGGGTGCCCAGGTTGGGATCAATGTCCGGATTCTGGCTCAGGGGCAGCAGGCATTTGGCGGCCTCGATCAAGTCGTTC
>CAYXFI010000461.1:0-3215 GCA_964464205.1 uncultured Cytophagia bacterium | reverse complement strand
GATTCGGCCCCGGCACCCGCGTGCTGCCGGAATCAGAGTTGGGGTTTCCGGCTCTGCTTGCAGTAGTCCAGACGACTTTCAGTCACGCGCCACGCCACATTCTTCTCCTCGATCTGAAGCAGGACAGGGTGCGGTTCGATTTCGAAGTGGGGCCAATCCCCACGAGCTTGTGCATCGCGGATTTCAACGATGATGGGCGCAAAGAAATCCTGGTCTCCACTTGGGCGCCGTCGAACGGTGCGGTTGCTGGGGGTACGAAGGACAGTGAAGCCTGGCTGCTGCTACTCAGCGTCGATGGGGAAGTGCTCTACTCACGCAGGTTGGGAGGTTATCACTGCCATTTGTTCGTTTCCCCGAAGCCGTTTCTACTCGAAGGGCAGGAACCGGCGGTCTTCGTCGCGCGGAGCCATCAAGCGAGAAGGCAAACCACGCCTGACTTCGTGGGCGTGTGGACTTGGTCGCGGCGAAAACAATTTCCGAAGATCGAGTTCCAGGATGGGCTCTTGGCGCAGGGCAAGCCAGCTTTCGCGCGCGATCCGAAGAACAATCGACAGTTGATCTACGTGATCCGGCAGAGCGGGGTGTTGCTCGCGATCGACGAGAACCTGCGGGTGGTGCGAAGGCGCCGGCTGGATTTCGTGAAGGAACTTGGCTCCACGAGCATTGTGTTCGCGGCCAACCTTGCGGGAGACGAATCGCCCGAAGTGGTGCTCCATGACGGGGCGAGAATCTACGTGCTCGATTCGAATCTTTGTCTCCTGTGGCATCAGAAGGCCAGGACGGTACTGGGGCCGATTCGAGTGGGCGGTGAGCACGCGGGATTCTGGTTCATAGCCGACGATGGCTACTGGCACGCGGGAACTCTCCACACTCACTGGGGAGGGGTGTTTCTTTTGTACGGAGCGCCCGCCTTGCTCCTGTTTCTCGTTGCTGGAGGTACGTTTGCGGCTGTGAGGAGCCGCAGGCGCGCCCGCCAGTGGCGCTCTTGGCGAGATTCCGCACTTCGTGCCTGGGTCCTTGAGTCGATGGACGTCGGTCTTGTCCTCTTTGACGCCGCGGGAAGACTTCAGTCCATCAACCGTAAAGCCCGAGAACTATTGGGTTTGCCTGAAGAAGCACCCGACACGCTGAACGACTTCCGCAAGGAGCTCGTCGAATCACCGTTGCGGCGCGCGTTCGATCTGCTGTGGGAGCTGGAGTCCTTGGACCAGAAAACGGTCCAGGAGGAGATGGAGATCCCCTGGTCCGGCGGCCAGCGGCGTTTCCTGGTGACGGCCGAACGGATCACAGACGTGCAGGGGAAGTGCGTGGGGCTCGCGGTGTCGTTTAAGGACATCACCGAGGTGATTCACTCCCGCGATCTGCGGGCCTGGGCGAGCGTGGCGCGGCGATTGGCCCACGAGATCAAGAACCCGCTGGCGACCATGCTCCTGGCCACTGAACGGCTGGGGGCCTTGGCTTCCGAGCTCTCCGCCGATGGCAGGGCGAAGGCCTCCAACTACCTCGGACATGTGCTGCGGGAGATCGAGCGCTTGCGCAGCATGGCCAACATGATCATGCAACTGACGGACCTGGACTCGTCGGATCTGGAGCGGATCGAAGTCAATCCCCTTGTCCGAGAAGCCGTGGACCAGCTGCGGGAGGAAGTGCCGGATTCTGTGGAGGTGGAGCTCGAACTGGGGGCTTCGCTCCCGGCAGTCCGCGGCCGACGACGAGCCCTATTGCTCGCCGTGGTGAACGTGGTGAGAAACGCTCTGCAGGCCACGCGCGACGGAGGCCAAGTCAGAATCGCAACTACGTTGGCACGCGGGTTGCAATTGCCAACGCGTCCCGAGGCAAGGGACTACGTGATCATCGAAGTGAGCGACTCGGGCATCGGCATCCCGGAGGAGATTCGGGGCCGGATCTTCGAGCCGTACTTCAGTCTGCGAGAAGATGGCACGGGGCTGGGGCTCGCGATCGTTCGCAAGACTTTGCAGGACATCGGCGGCCATGTAGACTTCCAGAGCGAAGAGGGGGTGGGGACGACATTCTGGTTGTACTTGCCGGTTGACACGACGGTAGGTTGCGAAGGGTCAGACGAGGAGGTCGATGCGGCGAATTCTGATCGTTGAAGACGACGAGAATTTCGCGACTCTGGTTTCGGAAGTCCTCTCCGACAACGGGTATCGCACCGATTGGGTGGCCTCTGGGGAGGAGGCACTGGAAAAGATTGAACAGGATCGGTCTTACCAATTGATGTTGCTCGATTTGCGTCTCCCCGGCATCTCCGGCATGGAAGTGCTCAGAAAGGCCGTTCAGACTTGTCCCAATCTGGCCGTTCTCATCATCAGCGGGCACGGCGACATCCAGACGGCGGTGGAAGCGACCAAGCTTGGGGCCTACGATTTTCTGGAAAAACCCATCAAGTCGGAACGTTTGCTCCTGACCGTACGGCGCGCTTTTGACTACGCGCACCTGCGAGAGGATCAGGAACGGCTGCTCGAGGAGATGCGCTCGCGCTATCGGCTGGTAGGCGTGAGCCAGGCCATGCAGCAGATTGTTTCCGTGGTCGATCGAGTGGCGAAGACCGACGCGACCGTGCTAATCACCGGGGAGAGCGGCACCGGCAAAGAAATGGTGGCTCGCGCAATTCATTTGAACAGCCAGCGCGCTTCGAAGCCGTTCGTTCAGGTCAACTGCGCTGCCATTCCGGACACGCTGATCGAAAGCGAGTTGTTTGGGCATGTGAAGGGGGCGTTCACGGGAGCCTTGCGGAGTCATCAGGGTCGCTTTCAGCAGGCCGATGGGGGCACGCTCTTCCTGGACGAAATCGGTGACCTGAGCTCGATGGCGCAGTCGAAGGTGCTGCGCGCCATTGAAACGCGTGAGGTGTCGAAGGTAGGCGGTGAGTTGACCGAAGCGGTAGACGTTCGCCTGATCGTGGCGACGCATCGGAACCTCCGTTCAATGGTGGAGCAGGGGGCCTTCCGCGAGGACCTGTACCACCGGATCAACGTGGTGGGTATCAACATCCCTCCGCTTCGCGACCGGAAGGAGGACGTAGTACTGCTGGCGGAGCATTTCCTACGCGAGTTGGCGTCTTCCTATAATCGTCCCGTGCCCCGCCTCTGCGCGGACGCAGAAGCAGTGCTGTTGGCGTACGACTGGCCGGGAAACGTCCGCGAGCTCCGCAATCTGATGGAGAAAGTGATTGTGCTGCTCGATGGCTCGGA
>CAYXFI010000460.1:0-3221 GCA_964464205.1 uncultured Cytophagia bacterium | reverse complement strand
GTACCTGGTTTCTCTCGGTCCGCGCGAAAGGGGGGCGAGGATTCGGTACTACCTGACCATCCGGACGCCCGCGGGTACGCTGATCGCCCTGCCGAAGGGAGCGCCCGAGAAGGGGATGTACGAAGTCGTCGTGCGCGGTCAGGTACATCCGATCCTCCTGACGGCGCACGTGGTGCTGATCGTGGCTGCACTCCTCACCTGGATCGGGGCCGCACTCGTGGCGCGTCGAGTGGCGCTCAAGACGGGATCGGTGCGCCGGGCGACGTTCCTGGCGACCCTGGGCCTGGTGGCTTTTGTATTTGGGGCCTTCCCGGTCGGGATGCTCATGGAGTACACGGCGCACGGCCGGCTTTGGAGCGGGTGGCCGTTCGGCTCCGATGGCACTGAAATGAACGCAGTTTGGGTGCTGCTGTACTGGCTTCTGGTTCTTTTCGTGCTTCGACGACGGACGGAGCCGGTGGCGGTCCCGGCTTCCTGGAAGACACGGGTGCTCGAACGGCTCTACTGCTGGGCGGTAATCGCGGGGGCCATGCTAGCTGTCATTTTGTTCTGGAATCCGCACGGAACCTGGTTTTGAAGGCCCCTGGTGGTGTGGCCAAGCGAGTGCAGTGGCGACCCACAGGCTTGACGTACTGACAGAGTGTGGCGAACCTCTGTTCCCAAGCCAACCGAGGAAGAGGCGTCATGAGGATTCGAACGCGCTGGTCGGCACTTGGCTGGTTCGTGAGCTCGGTCCTGGTCTCGGCCGCTCTGGGCTGTGCATCCGGACCGCGGGAGACAGTGACGATCCTTCACTGGAATGACTTCCACGCTCAAAATCGCCCCTTCGTCGATCTGTCGGCTTCAGGGCGGCCGCTGGTAGGCGGGGCCGCCCGTTTCGCTTGGGTGCTGGACAGCCTGAGGGCGACGGTGGAGAACCCCCTTGTGCTGCACGCCGGCGACGAGTTCTCGGGCTCGGCGGAGTGCACCATCACCAGGGGAGAGTCGCAGATCCGGCTTCTCAATTTGCTCCATCCCGACGCGCTGGAGCTCGGCAACCACGAGTTCGACTACGGAGTTGGGCGGCTGCTGGAACTTCTGCCTCGTTGCGAATTCACGACTCTGTGCGGCAACCTCTGGGACACCCGCGCGGGAAACCGTTTCGGCGAGCCGGACGTCGGGGCTTACCGGGTTTTCCGTGTGGGGAAAGCGAAGGTGGCTGTGATTGGGAGCATTCTGCCGGGCTTCCGGCACGGAGCTGATGGGGGACGAGTGGAATCCCTGGATCCGGAGGTGAGCGTGCGGAAGTGGGCCGCCGCCGTGGCGGACTCCGCGGATCTCACCGTGCTGCTCAGCCACATGGGGTACCGGGCGGATGTCCGTCTGGCGGAAGAACTGGGTAGCCAGTACGTGGACGTGATCATCGGGGGACACAGCCACACCGTGATGGAACATCCAGAGGTCGTCAACGGAGTGGTGATCTTCCAGGCGGGCGACCGTGGGCGCTTCGTGGGAAAACTTGCGCTGCGCGTGGATCTCGAGAAGAATTCGGTGGCGAGCTGGGAGGGAGAATTGGTGCCGGTGCGGAACCCCGGCCGCGAAGATGCCCGGGTAGCCGCTTACGTGGACAGTTTGATCGACGCGCTGAACGCTCGGTACGGGCTGGACGAGATCGTAGCGCACCTGCGTGGCGACTGGATCCGCGAGAGAAACCGTGAAAGCAACGTCGGCGACTGGCAGGCGGATGCGTTCCGCCAGGTGGCTGGCACGGACGTCGCCTTTCAGAACAGCTACGGCATCCGGAAAGATTTGCCCGAGGGACCAGTTCGCGTCCGCGATTTTTGGGAAATGAATCCCTTCTCGAACGAACTGGTGCGATTCGACGTGACCGGCGAGGAGCTGCTCCAGATCCTGGAGCACAATTGCAAGACCCGAGGCGAGATTCTTCAGGTGTCGGGACTGCGCTACGCGTGTGATCTCAGCAAGCCCGAGGGTCGGCGGTTGCTGTGGGCGCGTCTTGCGGATGGGTCGCCAATCGAGAAGAGTCGCACGTACTCGGTCTGCACCAACGACTACGTCGCGCGGAATTTCTACCGGTATTTCGGGATCCCGCCGAGAAATCGTCCCATCCGGCGCGTGGGGATTCTGGACCGGGATGCGTTCATCCGAGTGGCCCGCGAGCAAGGGACGATCGAAGCGAAGACGGACGGTCGAATAGAGATCCACGGGCTGGCGGAAACCGAGTAGAACGCGGGCCGCGACTCGCAGTCGTTTCCCGCCCACCAACCTCGAGAGGGGTGCAGAGTGAGAAGGTTCGCTCAGACGGTTTCTCTGCTTTTGGGCTTTCTGCTTTTCTGCAGCGCCCAGGCCGCCCAGGTGCCCTCGCCCGAAGAAGTGTTGGGGTACCCCATCGGTTCCCGCTTTACCTACCACCGGGACGTGGTTGCCTATTTCGAACGTGTCGCCGAGAATTCACCGCGGGTGGTGCTCCGGGAATACGGCAGGACCTACGGGGGGCGGCGGCTGGTCTACGCCGTTGTCGCTTCAGAAGCGAATCAATCGCGCCTGGACTCGTTACGTCGGCTGTGGGCCCAGCTGGCTCGTCCGGAGGCGCTTTCCCGCTCGGCGGCTCGCGAAATAGCCCTCGAGGCTCCGGCGCTGGTGTGGCTCAGCTACAACGTGCACGGCAACGAGGCTTCCGGCACTGAGACGGCTTTGCTGGTCCTCCACCGGCTTGCGGCTTCGGACGATGACACCGTCCGTCAGATTCTCGAGAACCTGGTGGTGGTCATTGATCCCTGTCTGAACCCCGATGGCCGCGACCGCTACGTGCACTGGTTCCACTCGGTGGTGGGGAGTGAGCCGAATCCGGATCCCGCGTCGCTAGAGCACAGTGAGCCGTGGCCGGGAGGCCGTTACAACCATTACCTCTTCGATCTGAACCGCGACTGGGTCTGGCAGACGCAGGTGGAAACCCGGACGCGCGTCCAGGCTTTCTTGCACTGGCATCCCCAGGTGCACGTGGATTTCCACGAAATGGGCTACAATTCCTCGTATTTCTTCTACCCGGCCACGCGGCCCGCGAACGTGTACCTGCCGCGGCGCACGTTGGAGTGGGGTTTGCTCTTCGGGAAAGGCAACGCAGAGTACTTCGACGCTCGCGGCTGGGAGTATTTCACGCGGGAGAGTTTCGATCTGTTCTACCCGGGCTACGGCGACACTTGGCCGAGCCTTCAGGGAGC
>CAYXFI010000459.1:2687-3238 GCA_964464205.1 uncultured Cytophagia bacterium | reverse complement strand
CCCAGGGCACGCGGGAGGGTGTGCCTCCAAGGGCACTCGAATTTTCGCCATTGTGTGTCGGGAACGCGTCGGTTGCAGGTTGTCCAATTCGGCCTGGCACCGCGTTGGGACGCGATGGGCCGGGATCAGGGTCTGGATCTGGTGGAGGGATGGGCTCCTGCCCGTCTTGAGGGTGTCTGGGGTTTCACGCGGGCGTTTCCGACTTTGTGGGGTGCCGCCCAGGACACGCAGGAGCGTGTCCCTCCGAGGGATGGTGGCGTTTCTGCCATTTCGTGTGGGGGATGCGTTCGTTGCGGTTCGTCCGGTTCACCCTGGTACGGTGGGTGCGCGACGTGGGGGCGTGTTAACGATGTGGAGGGCAGGATACGGTGGAGGGACGGGCTCTTGCCCGTCCTTAGGGTGTTCCATGCTTCACGCGGGCCTCTCCGGTTTGGTAGGGTGTCGCCGAGAACACGCGGGAGCGTGTCCCTCCGAGGGATGGTGGCGTTTCTGCCATTTCGTGTGGAGGGTGCGTTCGTTGCGGTTCGTCCGGTTCACCCTGGTACCGTGGG
>CAYXFI010000459.1:0-2677 GCA_964464205.1 uncultured Cytophagia bacterium | reverse complement strand
CCCAGGGCACGCGGGAGGGTGTGCCTCCAAGGGCACTCGAATTTTCGCCATTGTGTGTCGGGAACGCGTCGGTTGCAGGTTGTCCAATTCGGCCTGGCACCGCGTTGGGACGCGATGGGCCGGGATCAGGGTCTGGATCTGGTGGAGGGATGGGCTCCTGCCCGTCTTGAGGGTGTCTGGGGTTTCACGCGGGCGTTTCCGACTTTGTGGGGTGCCGCCCAGGACACGCAGGAGCGTGTCCCTCCAGGATGCAGGCGTTCAGAGCGTGGGGTGGTCCGTTGAGGGTTCAGAGAGATGCGCATTTGCGCTGGGCAGGAGGAGGTGAAGTTCTCACTCCGCAGGTAACAAATCGACCGTGACGACGAGGGTCGGCGTCGCCCGGCCCGGTACCCGCACGGCCGCGGCCACCTTCACGCGCTTCACGGGTCGCAGGGAGGCGTCCAGGTACGCGCCGAGCCAGAGGAGCCCGAGCATCGTGGCCGCGCGGTGCCGGAGACGATAGTAGCGATTGTAGCGGTCGTACATGCGGGCGATTTCGGCCGGGTCGGTCGCCGAAAGGTACTCGTCCCGGGCTTTCCGTTCGTAACCGTAGAACACCCCGGTGGCTGCTGCGAGGCACGCGGCACTTCCTACCAGCGCCCGGCCCAGCTTCCGTTCCCCCCGGTACAGGTGTCCCCACCCGGGAAAGACCAGCGAGCGCCAGGCGGCCCCCAGACGTGGATCCGGGACGCGAATGTAGCGGACGGGGGTCTCCGACGGAATACTCCCCGGTTGCCAGCTCCGCTTGATCCGCCTGAAGAAATCCCGCACCTTGGGTGAAGCGTACAGGGGATCGAGCTCGTAGTCGGGTTCGAGCGAGAGAAGGCTCTCGAAATGGGCGCGGGCTGCGCTCGTCCGATTCTGATTGTAAGCGATGATGCCCAGTAGCTCGTGGGTGGCGCTCAGTTCCTCCGGCGTCCGGGCTCCGGGTTGTGAGAGGATCCTCTGACCGATCTCCACGGCCTGATCGTAGCGCATGGCCTCGAAGGCGGCCCGGAGGCTGTCGAGGCTGCTTGTTTGGGCGGTGGCGGGCCTACAGGGACCAAGAATCCAGCCTGTGCAGGCGAGGACGGCGAGCACCGCGCGTCTGAGGCGAAAATCACGGAGCATACAGAACTTTCCTCGCGAACGTGCCTTCGTCGCTACGGATGCGGATCAGGTAGATTCCGCGCGGAACCGGCTTCCCCGAGCTGTCGCGACCGTCCCAGTGGGCCCGGATGGTGTCGCCCGATTTTTCCGTTTCGAGGGTGCGGACCTTTCTTCCCAGGCAGTCGAAAACGGCAACGTCCACGGAGGCCCCCCACAGCGGAGGCGTGGACAGGTAGATCGTGGTCCGTCGCGAAAACGGGTTCGGATAGGGGCCACGGAGCCGGAATTCGGAAGGCCCTTCGGTGTGCCCGAGGACGCGGGTCGACCATCGCCCGAGGATCTCTACGGTGCTCACCACGTCGGCGCTGGTTCTGCCCCCGGCTACGACGAGCGTCTCTCGCACGTAGCCCACCGCGGCCTCGGCTCGAGGTACCTGCAGGGAATCGACGTAGAAGAGCTGGCCCAGGGCGGAGTACGCCGGGAGAAACTCCACCGAGCGGAGCGGGCCGGCAAAGTCCTCTCCGCCGATGACGTAGATGCCATCCGGCGTGGTGGCCGCGGAAGCGAAGGCCCTTGGCGCGTGCAGGTCGGGCAGTCTCTGCCAAAGGCCATCGGGGCTGAGGACATCCACAAGAGCGAGCGGACCGAAGTAGATCCCCCCGAACACGTACAGATTGCCGGCGAAGGAGACCGCCGTGAAGTTGGCACGAGGTGGATCCGGCAGGCCGACGGAGACGGGAACGCCCCGTCCGACCAGCGGGTCGAAGATCTCGATGTCCTTCAGGTATGCGGTGGCCGTCTCTCGCAGGGTTGCGCCACCGAGCACGTAGATGTTGTCGCGCCAGACGACAGCAGCGCAACCCTCTCGCGCCGCACTGAGACGCCCCGCGAATAGCCATCGATCTTCATCGGGCAGGTACACGAAAACGGAATCGCTGGGCGAAACCCCGTTACTACCGCCGATCACGTAGATCTTGTTCTGGTAGACCACGGCCGCGGCCTGTCGTCGTGGGACTGGCATGGGGGCCAGTTCCGTGCGCCACTGTTCGAGCCAGGGATCGAAGGAGAAGGTTTCGGCGTGGACTTGCCCATCCCTGTCGACCCCGCCGAAAATGTACAGTTTGCCGCCGTATGGGGCGCTCGCCGCACCGTACCGCGCCTCGGGCATGCTGGGACCGAAAGTCCACTGCGCGTGGGCGGAGAGGGCGAAGGTGAGAACAACGAGGGTGGCCCTGACCAGGGCGCGGAGCTGGGCGTGAACTCTCGCAGAGGCGCAGAGCCGCAGAGAGGTTAGACCTCTCGCAAAGGCGCCAAGACGCCAAGAGAAAGGAAGAGGCGGTTCGAGAAAAGAATTTGCATGAGGTTGCACACGACTTGGCCCCGTACGACCTGCCTGTCCCCTCGCTGCTTCGGGGGGAGGTTGGGTGGCTTTGCGTCTCTGCGTCTTTGCGTGAGTTGAATCAGTTCTCGCAGAGGCGCAGAGCCGCAGAGAACCTCGACTTCTCGCAAAGGCGCCAAGTCGCCAAGGGGGATCCAGGCGGGTAAGGCG
>CAYXFI010000458.1:0-3251 GCA_964464205.1 uncultured Cytophagia bacterium | reverse complement strand
GGGGTCAGAATCCCGTAGCGTTTGCTGAGTCGAATTATCTCCTGCTTCAGCTCCTCAGACTCCCCGTTCAGCCGGATTTCGTCGAGTAGGTAGCCGACTTTTCGAGTCGCCCAGAGCCGGGGGAGGAAGCTGTTCTCCGCGAGCGCTTCGCCGAAATCGACGTCGAATCGGTACTCCACCGGTTCCCCACGCAGGTTGCCGCGCAGTCGGATCGTGGTCTTTTCACCCTTCCGGAATCGACCGGCGATCCGCAATTCGGAACCGGAGAACAAATCCGGGAGCTGCTTCGGGTACACATCGTACGCGCCGATTCGCCCGAAGTCGATTTCCAGATCTGTGACCACTGGATTGCGGATCTTCTCGAAGAACTGACGTACCTGTTCTTCGATCGTCTCTTCCCCGATGTACTGGGACAATCCCCTGCCGTACTCAGCCACCTTGTCGAGCAAGTGGGTGTTCACATCCGTCCCGATCCCGAAGACGAATAGCCGTTTGCCCGAAAGCGGACTGCTCCGCACTCGCTTCAGAATCGCTCCTTCGTCGGTGATGCCCACGGTTGGACGTCCGTCCGTGAGGAGAAGGATGACCTGTAGCCGGCCGTTCTCAGCGGGGTAGGAGAGGGACTGGAGCAGGGCGTCGTGCAGATTGGTGCCACCGGTGGCCGACAGGGCCTCGACGAACGCCGTAGCCTTCGACCGTCCGTCGCGCGCCTTCAGGAAGTCCTGTTGGAAAGCCCGGATCTCGTCCGAGAAGGCCACCAGATTGAACCGGTCCCCCGGCCCCAGCCGGTCAAGGCAGGCGAGGAGCGCCGATTTCGCCTGCTCGATTTTCTCTCCGTCCATGCTGCCGGAGGTGTCCAGCACAAACACGAGATCGAGAGGCACGCGAACGTTCTGGTCGCGCAGAGAAGGTGCCACGGAAACAAAGAAGTAGCCATCCCCGAACGAGGGCTTGTACGTCAGCAGCGTGAAGCCGACGGGACCCCGCGAGCGGGTCCAGTACAGACGAAAGTTGTCGCCGTAGGACTCCGCCCCGCTCCACTGCACGAGCACCTGGCGGTCGCCGACGCGTTCGATTTGTACGTTCGGTACGGGCGAGTAGACATCGGTGATGGGTTCGCGAGAGCGGAGACGAATCTCAAAGTGTTCCCGCAGTTCGTGGGCGACTACTCGTTCACTGCGGGGAGCTCCCTCCTCCAGATCGGGATGTACCTGTGGTGGCGGCACCGGGTGGCCACGCCAGCGGCCGAGCTCGGAGACGTTCCGCCTGGGGTAGATCAGTCGCGTTGTGGGGCCATCACTCGGCAACTCGAGCACGAGACGGAGCTGGAGAGCCTGCTCCTGGCCCGGCCGCATGGGGTAGACTTTCAGCTTGAGCATCCGGGAGTCGCTCAGTTTCAGGAGGGACGGGTCGAGTTCCCGGCGGACGATCTCTTCGTAGATGCGCTCGGCTTCGTCTTCGCTCAAGAGCTCGCCCTCGATCTTCTTCCCGTCGACGGTGACGGTCATGCTCGATACGGTGGCGTCCTTCGGCAGCGGGAAGTAGAACACGCCCTCGATCGTGACGTCGGACTCGTTGCGGAACACGTGCTCAATCGTGGCCTGCGCCACGTCCTCCGTCACCTGGATGTCCACATTGTGTTCGACGAGTCGGGGCGGTTGCACGCTTTTTCGCGGCAGGATGAAGCCCTGCGGCGTGGCGACTCTCGCTTCAGGCAGGCTCAGGGCGATCAACGCCGCGGCCGACAACAATGCTCTGAAGATTTTTCGGTTCAGCATTTTCGACCTCCGGTTGTTCACCGCTGCGGCAGGGGCTTGCCGAGCAGCTTTTCGAGGCGATCCTTCTCGAACTCGTACTCCTGCGGGCCCCACGCGCTCGAGAGGTAGTCGCGGTACCCCTCGAGCAATAGGAGGTAGTTCCGAATGAGTCCCGGCGACTGTCCGGCGGTGAGATAGGAAAGATTCGTGCGGAGGCGCTGGGCAGCGGCGGGTGCGAACAGCAGACCCCTTCTCCATCTTTCGGCCTCCTGCTTCAGCAAGGGAGCGAGCATCCGAACGTCGGCCTGAAGTCTTTGTTCGGTCCAGGCACGAGGGGCGAGCAATGCCTTCCCGGGCCGGAGTAAGCGGTCCGTTGGCAGGAAGCCTTCCACTTCCGCAGGTTTGGCAGCGCGGGGCCGAGGCTCCGCCCGGTAGGTGAAGGTCGGAGGGTGCTGCTCAATCGACTCCCCTGGGCTTGATTGTGGGGTGGGCTCGCCCGGTTCTTCCTCCGCCGGTACACCGGGGATCACTTCCGGTCCCGCTGTGGCTTGCTCCTTCAGCGGTACGCTGGGCTGCGGTGCGGTCTGCTGCGCTCGGGCTGCTCGCTGCGGTTGCTCGGCGGGAGCAAGGGCGAAAGCGCTGGTTTCCGGAATCTGCCTCGACTCAACCGACGGTGCGAGGGCGAGGTCGGGGGTCGGCTGGAACTGGCCGCCCTGCCAGATGAGCAGGACCAGGGTGACAAGCGCTGCGGCCAGCGAAGCCCCAGCGAGGGCTTCGTTCCAGCGAATCCCGGGAATCCAGGAGAAGAGACGCTCTTCTGGCCGCTCGGCTGAACGTGCCCCGCGGGCATCCGCCACGGAAGCCCTGAGATCCGGCCAGTAGGCGGGTTCAGGCCATTCGACGGGAAGCTCCCGCACGAGTCGATCCACGGCGGCGAGGGCTCGGGCTTCCCTCGCGCAGGTGGAGCAAACGCGCAGATGCTGCTCAACACGCTCGCGCTCGTCTGGGTCCAGCTCGCCGTCGTGCCAGGCAGAAAGCTGGGACAAAACCCACAGGCAATCTTTCGCTTCCTGTTTCATGTCTCAAACCGGTCCGCTAGTTCGAAAAGGGATCCGACCCTCACACGGTCTTCGTCCCGTGCTCAGGTCGATGAGTGGTTCAGCCCCTGGTGCCTGCAAGTTTGGGTGGACCAGAGGGACGAAACAGCGTCACCCGTTTTGATCTGCTTGCCCCGTCCGAAGCGCGTGCTGTCGGACACTGGGCGGTTCCGCAGCCCAGCCGCTCGGTGAGACGGGCGAGGCTGCTGGTCGAGGTACGTCCGAAGCAAGTTGTGAGAAAGTTGGCTCACGTCGTGTCCTCGGTTTCCTGAGAGCGTCTCTGAACGAAAGCTGGTGCGGTAGATCCGGACGAAATCAGGACCTCAGCTCCGGTTCCACGTAATCTCGCAATCGATCCTGCAACATTCGTCTTGCCCGGGCGAGCCGCGACATCACC
>CAYXFI010000457.1:0-3252 GCA_964464205.1 uncultured Cytophagia bacterium | reverse complement strand
GACCATCCACCATCACCCGGACGAGCGAACTATCGCTCACGCTGTATTCGCTCGCATCTCGTACCTGCACTTCGTACTGAGCCTGCGCCGGTACGTAGTCCCCGTTGGCTAGGGGTCTGCCGTCGACCAGGAATCGGACCTCCGGCGCAGTGGAATCCGGTAGAAAACTGACCCGAGTGACGGCTTCATTGTTCGTCTCCGACAGTTCGGCGAGCATGTCGTTCGGATCCAGAATCACCTGTACAGGGTACGTTCCGGGCTCGACGCGCGGATGCCACACCCAGCTCACGCGAGCGGTGTCACCTGGGGCCAGAGTCGGCAGTTGCACCGCGGAGGAGCCAACCTTCCACGTGCCGTCGCGGTCGCGCCAGCGCCAGCCAAGAAGACCAGCTTGTGCGACCCCGGGTCCCAGATTGACAGCGGTGACGTGAAATTCCACCTTTCGCCCGACTGTCGTGGATTCTGGCTGGGGCCGGAACGCCTCCACGGTCAGCTCGGCCGGCGGCTCAAAGCGGAGGGCCCACGACTTCAGTTCTGCACTCGTGTCCGCTTTTGTGAAACTGGCGATCAGTCGCAGGTACTTGAAACCGGCCCGGGGAACGGCCAACGTCTGGGGGCCGTCCCCCGAAAGGCTGCTCCGGAACAACGTGGTCTCCGGAGCTGCCAGGGAACGCTTGCCCCGGACCTGGATCCCGAGCCCCGATCCCCTGGTCTCCAACTGGAGTGTGTGCCACGCACGAGCGGGACCGAGCCACGGACTGCTGAGCGTGCCTTCCGCCGCAAATACGCTGAGACTGTCCCGGAGGACGGCGGGTCCGCCTCCGCGTGGCACCCAGACCTCGCGCGCCGTGGCAGGGTAGCCAGCTCGGGCCAGGAAAGCCCAGCTGTCGCGGGTGCCTACGTCGCGGCAGTGCCGGCTGCCAAGGACTTCCAGCGCCGCGTAGGCGGCTTCGGTCATGCTGTGGCTCCCCTCGTCCCGAATGGCGATTGCCACCCAGTGCCCCGTCTGGACGCCGCTCAGAAACGCCGCCAGACTGTCGGCCTGTTGCGTGGAGAGCCAGGTGTCGAAGGAAGCCGTGGCTTCCACACTTCCAAAGGGATCGATCACGGCCACGTTGTGCCCCCGCCGAGTTTCCATCACGGGCTGCCCGTCGACGAGGATCCGCGCGTAGTTGCCGTCTTCGTATCCCGCGGATTCTACGTACAGGGAGAGCCGGCGCTTCCCGAGACGTGCCCCGCGTTCATCCACGTCGACGGTGGAGGTCTTGTCACTGGCGAGCTCCAGGCGGGACTGGGACCAGCCAACTAGCGTGTCCGGGATGTCCACCACGCGAAAGTTGCTCTGGACAGTTTGACCTTCCCCGTCGTCCGAACCACCGCGCAGGCGCCAGTAGTACTTGCCGGGCGGCAAGGGTCCGATTTCGGCTGGAACGACGGATCTGCTGGGGTCCACAGTGAGCTGAACGATTCGCAGCGGGGCGACAAAACCCTGGCTCGTGTCGATCTCGATCGTGTACCACTGCGGTTGTGAGTCACTCACTGCGGGCTGGATGTACAGGTGCACCGGCGCAGAGGCCGGTAGCTCTGCGTAGGCCGGGGGCCAGAGCACCGAGGGCGCGCTTCCTCGCACGGCCACGGACACCGTTGCACAGTTGTTGCCCCGGCTCGCGTCCGGCACGGACGCTGTGGGGTCCAGCGTTACGGCGACCAGGTACTCTCCAGGCTCCCCCGGGGTTCTCCACTCGACCTGGAGGGAGTCCCGGTAGCCCAGGCCGGGCACCGGTACTGTGCGGACGAAACTCTCCTCGCCAGCCGGTGAGCTGACGGAAACCTCTACCTCGACGGTGTCCTCCAGTGCCAGACCGTAGTTCCACAGGGACGCGTGAATCTGTACGAGAGTGTCAGCCGTGCTGGGGACGGGCGGATCAACGCGGATGTCCTCGCCGCTCACGGCCAGGTCCGGGGTTTCCGGGAGAATCAAATCCACGGCCGGATCGCCGAGCAGGGTGTACTGATCGAGAATGCTCTGGTGGATGGGACCATGCTGGATGAGCTGGGCCCAATAGCGCAATCGGGCCATCCAGGTGGCACGGCCCAGCACTTGTACGGTGTCGCGTAGCGCGATTCTCAGCAGTTGGTACAGCAACAGCTCATCCTGGTACACGTAGCCCCAGCCCGAGGTCCCGAAGAACCCGATTGCGCCCCGGTTTTCCGCCAGCACGAATCGTTCCCCGAAGCTCTGCTGGTAAGGACTGGCGAATCGGGCCGTGTGGCAGGTCATGCTGGTGATGAACGGGTAGCGTGGAGCATTGTCCAGGGCGTCGACGTCCGGATTGTGGAACATGAGGTCCCACGTCCGGCTTCCAGCGTGACCGATGAAATTCACCCACAACACGCCCCGGTCGATGCTGCGCAGGATGTCCTCCCGGCCCTCCCCTTCCAGGTAGCCTTCCGTGCGCTTGCTCACCATCGTCCATGTCATCGACGCGGGCGGTGGCTCCACGAAGGCGCGCGCCAGGTCAGTGCTCTGCTGGGCGAACAGCTGTTGCTCAAACCGGTCAAAACCGCCGGTGATGAAGAGGAAACGCTTGAGCCACCGGTCCGTGGGCTGGGTCTCGTACTGCAGGATTTTGTCCACCGCCTGTTCCGCCTGTTCCGGTGTAGACACGGGAAGTCTGCCGACGGCGAGATCGGGTAGGATGTCGGCCGGGCCGTCCACGCAGGCTAGCCGGGAGTCGGAGACCGGCTTTCCGTACGTGGGCACGTAGTCGTGTGCACTCGATCCGGGCGACAGCCGGCGAGGGTCCCACGAAGCGTCCCCCAGGAACAACACCAGAGCCGGACGCGGCTCCGGCCAGGTCCAGAACGCGTAGGTGAGGAACTCTCGGATGGCCAGCGGTGACTTCAGCCCGTAGTTGAACTCGTCGTAGATGTCCTGCACATCCACCACTGCAACCCGGAGGCCGTTGTGCTGAGTGCGGTAGCTGGTGAGGCGTTCGGCCGTGGACCGGAAGCGTCGATGGGTGATGATTAAGTAGTCCGCTCCCCCGTGCGGCCCCTGGGCGAGGTTCCCCGGTTCGTCGAGCTTCAGCCGCGCCGGGCCGGGACACTCCTCCGGCCAGAACGCCACGAGATGTCTTGGAACGGAACTCGAGTCGGTCCAGCAGTAGCGCAGGGGACCACCCTCGGGGAATGACGTCGCGACCTCCAGCCGGGCGGTACCGTTCCCGCGGGGCACGAGAGCTTCCGGCA
>CAYXFI010000456.1:0-3265 GCA_964464205.1 uncultured Cytophagia bacterium | reverse complement strand
AAACGTTTGCCGAATTCGCGCCTCGTGATGTCCGCCATCACCATCCCTCCATTTGCCAAAGCCACACAATCGTTGGAGACCGACAGGAACGCGCAAAAGGGTTTTGCGAGGATCTCGCAGTGCCAGGACTTCAAGCCGATTCGGCCACGGATGGGTTTTATGTCCCCACATTTTGACCCCGTCCTCGGAGAATCTGTGGAGGGGCGGGCTCCCGTCGACCCTTCGGCCCGCATGGCGGGCCGAACACGAAATCACAACCGAACCTCCCCCACGTCCCCCACCCAAGGACGCGCGGGAGCGCGTCCCTCCACGTACCTTCCGGGAGATTTGGAGGGCCGGGCTCCTGTCCGGCCTACCGCCCGCGTAGCGGGTGGAGTCCTTTCCGCCCAACACCCAGCCTTCCCCGCGTCTTTGCCCAGACCCAGCCAACATTCCCTCACCTCGCCCAAGGACGCGCGGGAGCGCGTCCCTCCAGGTACCTTCCGGGAGATTTGGAGGGCCGGGCTCCCGCCCGGCCTACGGCCCGCGCAGCGGGCCGAAGACGAAACCATAGCCAGAGATCCACCCCAGCCAAACCACGCCGACCCCATAGCGGCTCAAGGGTTCCACACGGACTCACCAGGGCAAAACATTCAACTCGCCGGCGTACGGCCATTCCGCGGCGTCCTTGACCAATCCCTTCCGGACCGGATTCTCCAGAACGTAGGCCCACTTCTCCTCGTACTTTTCACCCCGTCGAAGTTGGGTGTCCCAAAAGTCGCGTTGCCAAACCGGTTTTTCTTCCGGCCAAGGCCACCTCCGCGTGCTCAGCGATTTCCAGTACGTCACCCAACGAGCCAGGTCCACCGGGTGCCCGCCGGGAGCACAAAAGAGATGCAGATGGTCCGGCATGATGACGTAACGGCCGACGAGCCAGCTTGCCGCTTCCTGCCATACGTCCCGTAGCAGGCGGTGCACCTCCGGCCTGGCGAGAACGGGCTTCCGATCCTTGGTGCACACCGTGAGGAACACAATCACCGGGCGACCGTCTCTTTGTACCGGCGGCATGTGCACCGGTCTACGCCTCGAGTAGTACGGTGCCATCTCCGCAGACCTTCACACGTCATCTTGACCGAAGAACCACGCCAAGACACTGCGCCGATCTCCCCGCGCCCTGCCGTCCGAGGACGTGCGGGAGCGCGTCCCTCCACGTACCTTCCGAGAGATTTGGAGGGCCGGGCTCCCGCCCGGCCTACGGCCCGCGGTGCGGGCCGAGCGTGAAACACCGACCCTTCTCAACAGGAACCCACCACCCCATCCGCCAGGACGCGCGGCAGCGCATCCCTCCACCGGGGCATTCGACTGTCGGGCAAGACTCCCTTCGGCTATCCTTCCCGAATCACACGCCAGATGTCCACTTCCACGTCGTTCTTCTGCGGCGGCCCGGGCGTGCTGCGGCCGCGTTTCACGTAGGAGTCCAAAAGAGCCGTGAGTTCGTACACCACCCACGGGTACTGGTCCGCCACGTTCCTCCGCTCACCGATGTCCTGATTGAGATCGTAGAGCTGAATTTTCGGCAAGCCCAGCTCCCGCGCCTTCTTCGGCCTCGGCTCGCTCCAGCCTCCCGAGCCGGGACAAAGCTCCAGTTTCCACCGGCCACGCCGGATCGAGAAAGACCCGTTGATTGAGTGGTGAACCGTGGCCTCGCGAATCGGTCCCTCGGCCGTGCCGAGCAAGTCCGGCAGGATGTTGTAGCTGTCCTCGCCCGCGTCCTCGGGAAGCTCTGCGCGCACCACCGCAGCCATCGTGCGCAGGAAATCGGTCAGACACACAGTGTCGCTGCACTGGCTCCCCGGGCGAATCTTGCCCAGCCAGCGGGCGAGGAAAGGAATTCGGTGACCGCCTTCGTAGATGTCCGCCTTGTACCCGCGAAACACGTAGCTCGGGTGATGCCCGAATTCAGCCAGATGTTCAAAATTGGCCGCTGGAGAGCAGCCGTTGTCGCTGGTGAACACGACCAGCGTATTCTCCGCCACGCCGAGCTCGTCGAGCACGTCAAGCACCTGCCCGACGGCCCAGTCGGTCTCCATCACGAAGTCGCCGTACGGTCCGATTCCTGACTTGCGGAGGAACTTGTCCGTCGGGAGAATCGGTGTGTGGGGTGAAGTAAGCGCGAAATACGCAAAGAACGGCTTCGACGGCTGTCGTCGCACACTTTCGCGGATGAATTCCGTCACCTTCTTCGTTAGCGTGGGCAAAACCTCCACGTGCCGGAATCCCGGGGCGATCGGGCCACCGCGGTAGAACGCGTAGCCACTACTTGCGGCGATCCTCTCCGTCGGTGCCTCCACCACACGGTCGTTTTCGATGTACACGTACGGCACCATGTCCAGCGAAGCGGGGATTCCGAAGAACACGTCGAAACCCAGGTCCGTGGGCCCGCCCACGATCGGCCTACTGTAGTCAACGTTTTCCCCCTTTTCGGTTGAGCGATCGGAAAGCGGCTTACCATCCGTGGTTTGCCAGCCCAGACCAAGGTGCCATTTGCCGAACGCACCGGTGCGGTAGCCGTGGCGCTTGAGCAGGGAGGCCAGGGTGAGACGATCCGGTGGGATCAGCGGCGGCGAGTAGCCCCAGAGTACGCCCCGTTGGAGTCGGGTACGCCAGCAGTAGCGCCCGGTCAGAATGCCGTAGCGGGTGGGCGTGCACACGGCCGAGCCGGAGTGCGCGTCGGTGAACACAACGCCCTCGCGAGCGATTCGGTCGATGTTGGGCGTCCGAATCTTGCACCCCGGATTGAGGGCGGCCACGTCGCCGTAGCCCAGGTCGTCCGCGACGATGAGCACGAAGTTGGGAAGTGCCGGCCTGGCACTCCTGCAGCCAAATCCGGGCGTGCTGAGCCCCAGCGCCCCCATCCCCGCCAATCGTAGGAACTCACGTCGTCTCATCTTTTGCCCGTTCGTTGATCAGAAAAGGGATCTCGCGCAGAGACCCAGAGGCGCGGGGAAAGGGTGAAACCCCGATTCGTGGTAGGTGACCAACACCCGGCGCGCGTCGCGAAAACCCTTCTCCCCGCATCCTCCTGCGTCCCTATGCGATCCGCCCCAGTCGTACCCGACCGCTCCCCCCGACGCTAGGCCAGCCACCGAACGATCTGGAGGACCGGGCTCTAGTCCGGTCTCCGGGCCGCTACGCGCGTTGAACACGAAATCACAACCGAACCTCCCCCACGTCCCCCACCCCAGGACGGACGCGCGGGAGCGCGTCCCTCCAGGCATGCCCCGGA
>CAYXFI010000455.1:0-3270 GCA_964464205.1 uncultured Cytophagia bacterium | reverse complement strand
GGACCATTGGAAACGGATCCGGACCCTTCATGGTGGAGTGCGCGACGAAGACTGTGTCGCTGGGATGAGGTATCGTGGGAGGCTCAGCGGGGGAAACGCCGGGAAAGGAAAGGTCGGTCGAGAGCGGGCAGTGCGCTGGACGTGTGGCATCGGTTCGTGCGGCGCACCACCGGCGTAAGACCTGAAATGGCCGTGGCACGGGCTTTCTTCGTGCGTGCCATGTGGACCGGCGATTGCCGGACCGATCGGTTGACTCGTGACTGGAATTGAGAACGAGCACGGGGAGGTTTCGATGAGTTCGATTGCGCGCCAGTGGGCGGAATTTGCGGTGTCTCTGAAATACGAAGATCTCCCGCCCGAAGTCGTGCATCACGCGAAACGATTCTTGTTCGATTCGATCGGGTGTGCACTGGGGGGATTCCAGGCTCACGACGTGCAGATCGCTCACGAGGTGTACAAAAGCCTGGAGGGCAAGCCGGAGGCCACGGTTTTCGGTTCGGGGCTGCGCACTTCGTCGTACTACGCGGCCTTTCTCAACAGCTTGATGATCCGGGTGCTGGACTACAACGACATCTACTGGAGACAGGACCCGAGCCATCCGAGCGACATCATCGCGGCACCCCTGGCCCTCGGAGAAAGCGAGCACAGGAGCGGACGCGATCTGATCGCCGCGATTGTGCTGGCCTACGAGTTCGAGCAGCGGCTGTGCGAGTTCGCGATCCCGGGACTTCGGGAGCGCAAGTGGCACCACGCGTCGCTCACGCAACTGGCCTCTCCCGTGGCCGCGGGGAAGATGCTGGGTCTCTCCGTGGACCAGATGGTGAACGCCATCGGCATCTCCGGCTGTCACAACATGACCCTCGGCGCCGTGACGGCGGGCAAGCTGACGATGATGAAGAACACCGTGGACCCGCTGGCTGTGCAAAGCGGGGTGATCGCCGCCCTGTTGGCGCGCGGTGGGTATACCGGACCGGAGCAAATCTTCGAAGGCAAAGAGGGACTGATGGACACCCTCGGCGGCGAGTTTGCGCCGGAGATCCTGACCGAAGGGCTCGGCGAGAGCTACAGGATCGCCGAGTGCGCCATGAAGGCGTTCCCCACCGAGGCGCTGACGCACTCACCGATCACAGCCGCGCTCAAGCTGGTGAAGCAGCACAACATTGTGCCCGAGGAGGTCAAAAGCATCACGGTGAAGACGATCGCGAGAGCGGTAGACATTCTCGCCGATCCTTCGAAGTACCACCCGGACTCCAAAGAGACGGCGGACCACAGTCTGCCCTACTGCATTGCCGTAGCAGTGGCCGACCGGACGGTCACCACGGCCCAGTTCGCCGAATCCAAGTTGAAAGATCCGCGCGTGCTTTCTCTCCTGCCGCTGGTCAAAGCGGTCGCTGAACCGGAGTTCGAGAAGCTCTTCCCCGAGAAGAAACCCGCGGAGGTGATCATCGAGACCGAGCGCGGGCGGTTCAGCGAACGGGTGGATTTCCCCAAGGGTGACCCGCGCGAGCCGATGACGGACGAGGAGTTGACCGAGAAGTTCGTCGGTTTGACCCAGGATGTGCTTTCCGAGAATCGGCGGAAGCGCATCACGGATGCCATTTGGCAGGTGGAGAACTTCGACGACCTGGAGCAATTCTGCGCGCTGATGGTGGTGGGTTGAGTTGGGGAGCGGTTCGGCGCAGAGGTGAGAGGGGACGGGCGGTCGAGTCGGCGAGGGCACGGCTGCCGGGTCCGCGCGCACCGGCGCACCACTAGATGCGTGCGACGACGCCCATGGAGGCAGGGATGGCTTCGCGAGCGAAGCGAATCATCATCGAGCTGGCTTCTCCGCGCGGTAGCTACACGGCGGACGTTCTGCTGGCGCGGGGCTATTCCATGGTGGTCACCGGGACTACGTGGAGCCCGAACACGGACATCTTCGAGACCGATGACGAAATCGTGATCCGGATGGAAGCTGCCGGTCTGGACAAGGATCGTCTGCAGGTGACACTCCAGGGGGATCACCTGATCGTGCGGGGCCATCGGCCGGAGTCCCATCCGGGTTCACCGGTGACCTATCAGCAAATGGAGATCCCGTACGGCCCGTTCGAGAAGGTGTTCGTTCTCCCCGAGGAGATTCGAAGCAATCCCATCCGGGCCGTGTACCGCAAGGGAATGCTTGAGGTGCGCATTTCCAAAAAGTCCCCCGAAAAGCGCGGTCCGGCAGACGTTCAACTCGACGCGGATTAGCGGAGTGAACGGATGACGGAAGAAGAACTGGAACAGTTTCACACTGACGACGAAATTCGCGGCAAGGAGATCCCGAGCGAGGTGCCGATTCTGCCGCTGCGCGACACCGTGATCTACCCGTTCATGGTTACTCCCCTGGTCGTCGCGAGGCCCAAGAGCGTCCAGCTAATCAACGACGTAGTGGTGGGCAATCGTATCCTCGGTCTCGTGGCTCAGAAGAAAGCCGAGATCGAGGATCCGCGGCCGGAGGACATCTACACTTACGGCACCGTGGCCACGGTGCTGAAGATGCTGAAGTTCCCCGATGGTAGCCTGCGGGTGCTTGTGCAGGGCCTACGGCGGATCCAGGTGCTACGCTACACGCAGACCGAACCGTACTTCAAGGCGTTGATTCGGCCGCTGGATGACGTAGTGGAGCCCAGCACTGAGCTCGACGCGCTGGCCAATACCGTTAGTTCCCTCTTCCAGCGCGTGGTGAACATGTCTCCCCACCTCCCGGACGAACTGGCCGTGGCCGCCATGAACACGCCGGATCCGGGACGTTTGGCGGACCTGGTGGCCAGCAATCTCACGTTGCCCACCGAGGAGAAGCAGGCCCTCCTGGAAGAGCTGAACGTCAAGACACGCCTCGAGCGCCTGGTGGTTCAGCTCAACCGGGTGGTGGAAGTGCTGGAAATGAGCTCCAAGATTCAGGACCAGGTTCAATCGGAGCTGAGCAAGAGCCAGCGCGAGTATTTCCTGCGCGAGCAGTTGAAAGCTATCCAGAAAGAACTGGGCATCGAGGATGAGCGGACGGCCGAGATCAAAGAGCTCCGGGAGAAGATCAAAGAGGCCCGGATGCCCGAAGAGGCCGAGAAGGAGGCTCTGCGGGAGCTGGACAGGCTAGCCAAGATGCCCCCCGGCGCCGCCGAGTACACGGTGGCCCGGACCTATCTGGACTGGCTGATCTCCCTGCCCTGGTCCGTTTCCACGGATGACAACCTGGACATCAAACGCGCTCAGCGCATCCTCGACGAAGATCACTACGATCTGGAGCGCGTG
>CAYXFI010000454.1:0-3279 GCA_964464205.1 uncultured Cytophagia bacterium | reverse complement strand
TCGACGTTCCTGACGGGTTAGACTTCAAAGCACAATCGACGAGACGACCGATGTGAATCTGCGCAGCGCGTTGACATCCCGCGTTACCCGGGACATCGGCAAGGCCTTCTCCGGACGGGTCACGGCCAGCTTGCTCCGTCTCGGGATGACCGTCCTGCTGGCGCGTGTGCTGCTCCCGTCCCAGTACGGCATGGCCGCGGTCCTGCTCAACAGCGGGCTGCTCCTGTCCACCGTGCTGGAGTTCGGGCTCGGCGCGGCGTTCATCGAACGCGAGAGTCGCGCGGCCTCCGCCGAGCATCAACGGACCCGTTTCCTCCAACTCCTCCTGGGCCGCTTCTGGCTGTGGGCCGTCATCCTCCTCGCCACACTTCTCGCCTGGACACTGGGCTTGCTTCCGGGCTCCATAGCCGCGCCCGTGCTCCTCTTCGGCACCGGCCAGAATTTGTGCGTGACGTTCCTGCTCCTCTACCAAGTGCGGCAGGACTTCGGCGGCTACGCCCGCGCCAGTGTACTGCTGGCCGGCGTACAGGTGGTGTGGGCGGGACTGGCCGCGGCGATTCTGTTTCTCTTCTCGCTGCCGTTCGAGTTCTTCCTGTGGGCTTTGGGTACCGTGGGCTGGGCACCGCTCCCGGCGCTTGCGTGGCAGGCACATCTACGGCTCGACACAGATCTTTTGGGCCGCGTGGGCGTACATTTCAGGTACCTTCGTTCCCTCCTGCCTTTTGGCAAGTGGGTGGGACTGTCTTCCATCGCCGTGCAGGCATTCTCGCGGTACGGGGTGTTGCTGCTTGGCGCCGCGGACGTACTGGCCGAAGCGGGCCGTTACGACGTGGCCATGAGCGTGGGTCGCAGTGTGAATCTGCTGACGCTTTCCACAGCGGCGGCTCTGTTCCCCCGATTTGCGCAGCGTCCCGGCCTGGCGGAGGCACGTCGGCTCCTCCCCTCGGTGCTGCGCGCAGGGGGTGCGGTGCTGGCGTTGGGGCTCGCGTTCTACTACCTCATCGGCCGCTGGCTTGTGCCGCTGATCTACGGAGCCAACTACCGTACCTCCGTGGTGTACCTGGACATCCTGATGCCCGGGCTCTTACTTCCGATCCTCGTCGAGCCGGTGGTGGGAATCGTGACGTTCAGTCTGGGTAGTCCCGGTGTCATCTTCTGGATCCGCGCCGCCAAGCTGGCCGCCTTCGTCGCGGCTGGTCACTGGCTGCTGGCCAACTTCTCCGTGAAGGGGCTTGCGGCAGGGCAGACGGTCCTCGCGGTGCTGGAGAACGCAGCGATCCTCGGATTCGCTTTCTGGGCCACGCGCAGGGTGCCGGAAACGCAGAAGGAGGGCACAAGTTGAACCGGGAAACCCCGCCGGAATTGGCCATCATCCTGGTCGGCACGGACGGTCTGGCCCCTTTCCTGGGCCCCTGTTTGGAGACCCTCCCGCAGGCCTGCGGCGAAGTACCTTACCGCGTGATTGTGGTCGACAACGACGGGGAGGGGGCCACCAGTCGCGTGGCTCAGGCGTACTCGGACCGCATGCCCATCTCGGTGCTGAATCAACCCAGCCCCCGAGGATTCGCCGCGAACGTGAACGACGCGCTGCGGTTCGTGGAAGAGCCGTTCGTGCTGCTGCTCAACGTGGACACCGAGCTCCCGCCGGGTGCCATCGAGCGCGCACTTGCGAAGCTCAAGTCTCTACCGGACGTGGGCGCCCTCTCGGTACGGATGCGCGGCCAGGATGACCAACTGCAGTCCTCAGCTCGGGCGTTTCCCACGCCGGCTGCGCTTCTGTGGGAGCAGGTGGGGCTCGCACGGATTTTCCCGCGTTCGCGATGCTTCGGCCGCAGCCGACTGTACTACGTGAGCCGTGAGAGCACAACCGAAGTGGACTGGGCGAGCGGCGCGTTTCTACTGCTGCGCGCCGAGGCTTTGGAACGCGTCGGCGGCCTCGACGACGGCTTCTACATGTACAGCGAGGACACCGACCTGTGCTATCGCCTGTGGCGTGCGGGTTACCGCGTCGTGGTGGAGCCATCCATCACGATCTTTCACTGGAAGGACCCGCTCCGAGCCGAGAACCGACGCTTCACCTTCTGGCACACGCACCGCAGCCTGTTGCGTTTCTGGGCCAAACACGGCAGCGCCTTCCAAAGGCTGGCCCTGCGCGCCGTGCTCTTGCTTGGTCTGGCCGGGCGGTTCCTCACATCGCCGCTGTTGCTGAAAAGGGGCCGGAGATATTTCTGGGATTCGGTGGTGGTGTACGGCCAAACGGTGCTCCTCGTCCTGGGCTTTCGTAGGGATTGAACGTGCGAATCGGCCTCGACTGCAGACTGGTACTCGACAAGCCGACCGGCATCGGCAGCTACATCCTCGGTCTGGTGCGGGATCTGCTCCGGATCGATCAAGAGAATGAGTACGTGCTCATCGTGGGCCGGCGGATGCCCAGCTCGTTACTGGAGCTGGCGCAGGGCCGCGCCGAGTTCGCCCACTGCCCATTGCCGCCAATGGGCCCAAAACAAAAGTTCCTGGCCCGTCGGTTCCTGACACCGCTACGGCTCGATGTCTACCACTACCCACACCACGATCTGCCCATCGGGCTGGAGGATCGTACTGTCGTGACGATTCACCATCTGCCCGAGCCGAGCATTTCCAGCGGGCCGCACCCGGCTCTGAACTACGTGCTACTGGCTAGCATCCGTTGGGCCGTCGCGAAGGCCCGCCGGGTGATCGCCGTTTCCCGCTTTACGGCGAAGCAACTCACCGCCCGGTTCGACCACGCACAGAAGGTCGTGGCAATCTACCCGTCCCCATCGGACCTGTTCGACCGGAGTGACGAGGAACCGCTGCCGCAGCCTTTGGTTGCCCGAAAGTATTTTCTGTTCGTCGGCCAAAGACGTCCCCACAAGAATATCCCTCTTCTCCTGCGAGTTTTCGCGGAGAAGGAAGAATTGCGCCCGTACCAGCTCGCCGTCGTGGGCCCGGCCTACAAGGACTACCGGGAGCCCGAGCGGGTGCTGCGCGAGCTCCGGCTCGGCGATCGCGTCTACATGCCCGGGGCCGTCAGCAACGCATTGCTGCGCACCCTCTACCGGAACGCCCTGGCTTTCGTTCTGCCCTCGCTGATCGAGGGTTTCGGTTATCCCGTGGTGGAGGCTCTTCGTTTCGGCCTGCCGGTGGTGTGCTCCAATCGCGGATCCCTGCCCGAAATCGTGGGGGACGCCGGTCTGGTCGTGGACCTCCAATCGCCCGACGGGCTGAGCCGGGCTCTAGTGCGGCTTGCCAGCGATGCCA
>CAYXFI010000453.1:0-3293 GCA_964464205.1 uncultured Cytophagia bacterium | reverse complement strand
CGATCACGTGTTTCTCGTGAAAGTGAGCTACTGGTTCAGCCTGTAGAGACCGGCCCCGTCCCACCCGAACGAGAAAGGGCTGCCAGTGGCAGCCCTTTCCGTCTTCTTACGGGGATCCGCTGTTCCAATCGGGGTCTACCGCAGGAGGAGCATCTTCTTGACCTTCACATTGTTCTCCGTCCGCACACGCAGGTAGTACACGCCGGAGACGACCTCACGACCCCAGTCATCCCGACCGTCCCAGCGGAGCTCGTGGTACCCGGGCTCCACTTGCTCGTCGAGCAGCGTGCGCACTCTTTGCCCGAGCACGTTGAAGATCTCCACGCGCACCCGCTGGGGCTTCGGGAGCTCAAAGCGGATGTTGGTCGTCGGATTGAACGGATTCGGGAAGTTCTGGTACACCTGGAACGACTTGGGCACGCCCACGGTGATCTTCACCGGTTCGTGCATCGTCGTGTGCCCGCTGGTGGACACGTCCTCCAGGCGGTAGAAGTACGACCTTCCCGCCTCCGCGCTTCGATCCACGAAGGCGTAGGAGTGATCCTCCCGGCACGGGATCAGCCGTACATTGAGTTTCTCGTACTCGCCGTCCTCCGAGAGCGACCTGTAGACGTTGAACCCGACGGTGCCGATCTCGCGCGTCGTCTTCCAGCGCACCACCACGCCACGGAACGGAGCAACCTCGGCCACGAAGGATTCCAGCTCAACGGCCGTGATCACCGTAATGTGCCACGACACGGACACGGTATCGGTCCCGTCGCTCACGTAGGCGATCACGCGCATGTCGCCCGGATCGTAGCGGCTGGGCAACAATCGATACTCGGGAAGCAAGGAAACCAGCCGCCGGCCATCGTTGCTTTCCGTGACCCACGCGTAGATCAGTGAGTCGCCATCCGCGTCGGTGGCCGTCACTGTGAAGAGGATCGAGTCGCCGTAGGTGGCCTTGAACACGGTGTCCTGCGGCGAGTAGCTCTCGACCACAGGGACACGATTGTTGTTCAGGACCGTGATCCGCACCGGTTTGTACTGAACGCCACCTTCGTCATCACGGGCGTAGAAGATCACCTCGTAGACGCCCGCCTGATCGTAGTTGGGCGTCCAGCGGAAGAGGCCACTACCCGTGGAGTCGAAAGTGGCACCGGCCGGAAGGTTTCTCGCACCCAGGTGAACCGTGCCGCCGTCCGGATCCGTGGCCGAAACGGTGAATTCCAGCTTCTGTTTCTCCGGCACCGTGGTGTCGTCCGGGCAGGAGATGATCGGGAACTGGTTCGCCTCGCCCGTCGCGTGGAAGACCACCGGCGATCCCTTCACGCCGAGTTTGATGGCCCACACGACGTTCTGCCCGGGTTGACTGCCCAGAGTCCAGCGCGTCTGAGCCACGCCCAGCGAGTCCGTGAGAGCGTTGGGATTCTCGACGCTGCTCATCCCGTCCACCGGCGTGAAGGTAATGTTCACGTTGGGCACCGGATTGCCGTACATGTCGATCACCTTCACGGCAATCGGGAGCGGCAGCGTGCTGCCCACCTGACCGCGCTGATCATTGCCGGAATGGACCATCATGCTGTCCGGTGCCGCCGGCAGGGCATTAGCCCAGAAGTACAGCGGTACACCCTCCAGGTTCTCGGACCACACCCGCACAACCTGGCGGCCCGAACGGATGCCGAGCGTCCACTCGACAGAACACAGGCCCTGTGCGTTGGAATAGACTGCGGTATCCGGATTCACCCGACCGCCCCCGCTCACAACCTGGAACTCCACGGGTATGCCCTGGACGCCGTTCCCGTTCTTGTCCACAATCTGCACGACGAGCCTGCTGGCCAGGCGGGTGCCAACGATGCCCGACTGGCCCTGACCGGACACGATCTGCACCCTGGCAGCGTCACCAGCGATAGCCGTGGCCGTGAAGACGGCATTGTCGGCCATCGAGCTCACTTTGGCTACCACGGAGTAATTGCCCGCGTTCTCGCCCAGCCTGAAGTACGCAGAGGCTTTTCCGTAGGCATCCGTGGTATCCACTTCGGGCCACATCATTCCGCCGGTGGGCGTCTGGAATTCCACGGGCACACCCCACACCGGATTGCCGTCCTCATCCAGCACCACCACGACCAGCGGGTCCTCCAGAAACTCGCCGGCAATCCCCTGCTGGCCGTCGCCGGAAACGACATCGATGCGAGCGGGACTGCTCACCACACCCTGCTCGCGGAAGAGCACTGGTGATCCCTGCAATCCCGTGGCCCTCGCCTCGACCATGTTGTCGCCGGGGTTCACCCCCAGTCGCATGTGCACGAAAGCCACGCCGTTGGAGTCGCTCATCACCGGCTGGGGCTCCACGATCTGCCCACCGCCCTCGGTGACCACGAACTCCACCGGATGCCCAAAGATCGGGTTGTCGAAGCGGTCGAGCACGCGCACCGCCAGGCTCTCCGCCAGCACGGTGCCCACATTCCGCGTCTGGTTGTTCCCGCTGTGGTACACGATCTTGTAGGCATCGAGCGGCAGAAAGAGGATCCGTGCTCCGTTGGTGATGGTCACCTGGTCCGTGATGTCCCGTGCCGTGGCCGTCTTCCAGCCAGCCTTCGTCGAGCTGAGGTGGCCCACCGCCTCACCGTTCGCGTCGGTCAGAGACGTCGGCTGTTCCACCCTCGGGTCCTCGCCGGTCACGTCGAAAATGACCGCCTTACCCGAGACCGGGTTTCCGTAACGGTCTTTCAGCCGTACAGTGAGGGTCGTCTTGGTCACCCCGTCGGCGCGCAGAGTCTCGGGAGACGCCACTACAACGCAGGAGTCGGGCAGCGGGCTCGCGGCGATCGCGCTCGCGTAGAACAGAACGGGCGAGCCGGAGAGCGGATTCACGCCGTCGGTGGCTGAGGCGCGGACCACGTTGTTGCGCACACCCGCTTTGATCCCCAGGCGCAAACGCGCCTCGGCGAAACCATCCCGATCCGTCATCACGACCACCGTCGTGGCGGTGTCTCCGGGAGCCAGCAGCTCCCCTCCGCCCTGCATCACTTCAAACGTCACCGGGTGATTCAGCACGGGGTTGCCATGCTCATCGAACACGCGCACCCGGAGCGGGGAGGGCAAGATCTCGCCTACCACGCCGGTCACGTCGCTGCCCGAGACGTAGGCCATCGAGTCCGCATTGGTACTGTAGGCAGTAGCGCGGAAGATGACCGGGGAACCGTTGATTTCCACACCGTCGTACTGAGAGCGAGCCTCGACGACGTTGTTCAACAGCCCGGCCTGATTGCCCAGGATCCAGCGGACTTCGCAGATTCCCTGCGAGTTCGTCG
>CAYXFI010000452.1:0-3297 GCA_964464205.1 uncultured Cytophagia bacterium | reverse complement strand
GCGGTAAGAGCGAGGCCATCGTGTAGCACACTCCTCGAAAAAAACTTGACATTCAGCATAGGAGATCGCAGAGTCGCAAAGACACGCAGACCCAGAGGTCCGGAGTCGCAAGCCGCCGCCCATCGGCCGCATCTCCCCCAAACTTCGGTTCCCAAAGCCGTCACGACGCAAAGCCGCCCCATAACCTCCCCCGGGGAGATCCGTAACGTAGATGTCGACGCGAAGCGGTAAGCATCCGAGGCGGAGTGCCCCCATCGGTCCACTGCGAGTTACGTTCGCACCCTGGCGCACGCTTTCCCCCTCCCTCCTCTCCGCGGCTCCGCGCTCTGCGAGAGAGCTTGACGCTCGCAAAGACGCCACGACGCAAAGGCCCACCGCCCACCCCCCTCACAAGACCCCCCGCGCGGAGACCGCTGAGCCACGAAGACCCGTAGACCCTGCGGCCCACCTACGCGATCCGGAAGCGTCCCTGCTGCGCCGCTCGGTCCGTCCGCCGGGCCCTCCGGTTTGCCAATCGCTTGACAGGTCTTCTACTCTGCCCTACCGGGATACTGACGGAGCAATCGAAGAATCTCTTTCACCACCCCCTGCGGAGGGAAATCCGGGATTCGCCACACCCTTACCACGGAGGTTCGGAGCACCCAGTGGACGGTCCCCGCATTCGGATTCTCCTTCAACACGAGAAGGACGGGTTTGTCGGACTGCAACCAGGCTCTCAGGGCGCGTCGGAACTCCGGTGCCTCGTCCTCCATGAAGCCGATCTCGTCGAAAGCCAGGGCGTCGTAGTCCCCGAGGGCACGTTGCAGCTTTCTTGCAGCTCGATCGAACACCGCCGGTTCGTACCCCCAGCGCCCGATGCGCACAGGTCCCGCCCACTCCCGATGAGCAAACACTTCCTGCCCCCCGTACGGGTCCTGCAGCGCGTATCCCACATGCTGCCCCTGCTCTTCGACGCGAACGGTCGCGAACCGGGCGATCCGCAGCCAAGTGACCCGCTCCAGGATCCTCTGCAGAGTCGTCGATTTGCCAATCCCGCGTCGCCCCGTGATGGCGAAGTTCGAGATCCGCCGCTCTTCTTCACGCACTGCCAACGCGTGCCCTCAGCAGTTGCAGCCGATGCGAGAAGCGCGACCGCTGGTCCAGGGCATCGCAGAACCACCACGCGGCCGCCCCAGCCACGCATCCCACGAGGAAATGCGCGAACAAAGCCGTGGCAAGGCCAACGACTCCCCAGTACGCCGGGAGTGAGAGTATGCTTTCCAACATCCCTACGGCCCAGGAGTACACCTTCGCCAGTGGCCAGCCCCCCAGCAGGGTCAGGTAGAAGAATGGGTGAATCAGTGTCCAGGCCAGCGCGGTCCCGCCCGCCAACGCCGCCCTCGCCGGTCGCACGGTCCCCCGACCGAGCACCAGGTCAAACAAAACACCTTCAGCCAGGATCCCTGTGGCCGCGCCCAGACCAACCCCACCCAAAATTGCCACTTTCAGAAAGGCAGCGGACAGGGCCATTGCGGACACGCTGCCGATCCGAGGTACCGCCCTGCGTCCCACTAGCAGAATTGGCAAGGCCAATCCCAGCAGCAATGCCCCGGTGAACGGTGCGCCCAGGGTGTGAAGCAAACTCCCCAGCGTCAGCTCCAACGCCGACCAGAGAGCTGCCAGCACTGCGAGCAGCGTAATGTCGATGGTCTGTCGTCGCACGGTCGTCCCAGTCCTTGGATGCAGGATCTACCGCAAGAGCAAAATCTTCTTGAGAGCGACCACGTCCACCCCGTGCCGCAATCTGAGGAAGTAGGTACCGCTCGCACACGGGAGCCCATGGCTGTCCCTACCGTCCCACATGGCCACCTGCTGGCCGGGACCCGCCACTCCCTCGGACAGCAGCTTCACCACCCGACCGCGTGTGTCGACCACTTCCAGCGTTACGGCGCCCTCCGAAGGAGCGCGATACACGACCTTCGTCGCATCGTTGAATGGGTTGGGATAGCTTTCCAAAACGGGCGCGCAGGCCGAGAAGTCTGCGCTCATCACCCCAGACGGCATCGAAACGACCACCGTATCCTGCACAACGTCGTTGGCAGGATTTTCATCGGTGGACAACCACGTGCGCACTTTCATCACGTACGTACCGGGGAGCCAGTACCAGCGCCCGAACCAGACTACCCGGGCCTCCCCGAAAGGCAGGTCGTAGACGGTGCAGACGCACCGGTACACCGTCCCGGTTTCGGCTGTGATCTCGCAACTCACTTCGAAGGAGCCCTCCGTGGCGGCCCCTCGGTTCACCACGACCGCGGCCGGTTCGACGAAAGATCGACTCCAGTGCCACGTCTCCCACGGGGCGGGCTGTTCCACCCTGAGCACACCGACATCGTGTTCGTACACCGCTTCAAGCCAAACAGACAGCTCATTGTTGGCCGGGTCCGAATCCTCGGCAGCTGAGATGCGGAACGCAATTCGGTAGCGGACGCCGCGGGTTGGTTCCCAAGCCGGGAAACTCACGACCAATGATTGCCCTTCCTCAAGCTCCGGCACATCGACTGCCATTTCGGCCACGGTCGTCCCCGCCGAATCGATGGTACACGTCACCCGAATCCCACGGACTGTTCCGGTTCCCCGATTGGCGATTTCCACTGCGGGTTGGAAGGCGGCAGACACGAAACGGCTTCGCGGCTCAACGATTCGTGCTATTGCGACATCACGCTCACCAACGGGCTCAGTGATACGGATGTACCTGTCACCCTCCACATCCAAAAGCACCTGCCGACGACCGGAAGGCCAATCGACGATGACACTGTCGGCATGCGCATACGACCCCAGGCCAAACTCCAGGGCAGGACTCTGCTGCGAGTAGAAGCCGTCTCCGCCGCTGACCTCCCGAATCTGCCGCAGTTGGGATGTCACTACCGTCACACGTGCTCCGATGGCCATCCGATTGCTACTTGTGCCCTCAAGCTCCACAACGAGCCAGTGGTTGGTCGAGCCCCGGTTCTCGAACAGGTGAGGTCCGTCGGCCTGGTAGAGCACCAAAAACAAATCGAGGCCACCGTCCGCGTCATAGTCCACCCACGAAACCGTGTTCCCCCGGGCAACTTCGGGAAGCCCCACTTCCGCGGTGGCATCCACGAAAGTCCCCTCCCCCGTATTCCAGAACAAGTAGTCTCTCCCACCCCACGCATTGCTGAGGAACAGGTCAAGGTACCCGTCGTTGTCGAAGTCGCCCCACGCCGGCGCCGCAGATCCGGCAACTGCGCTCAAGCCAGCCTGATCCGTGACATCCACGAACGTCACCCCGCTCAC
>CAYXFI010000451.1:0-3307 GCA_964464205.1 uncultured Cytophagia bacterium | reverse complement strand
AAACCGCGGTGCTGTACCGCCGGTTACCCACCACCGATGCAGGCCCCGGAAACGCGGGCCCGGCCATCCTCCGATCTCCCGACGCGGGGTACCGTTCCCACCAGATCCCCCGGACAGGGTTGTTCCGCAAATAGCCCGGATATCCCCGTCTCTCATGGGCAACAGTCCGGTCAGCCTGTCCTGCCACTCACCGATCCCAGGTCGAAGGGGCAGCGAGCCCTCGTCTATCGGTACGCCGTTCCTTTCCTGAGCGGCCCCCGCAAGGTAGCAAACCCTTGACCGCCCAAGCCGAGCCCGGCGGGAGTAGACTGTATCTCGGCCGCCAGGATCCCGGGAACGGCGGCCGAGCACGCCGACACCCGCGTCCCAAAACGACAAAAGCGGACCTGTGGTCCGCTTACCACTGCGTCCCCAGGGGGATTCGAACCCCCGTTGCGGGATCGAAAATCCCGAGTCCTAGGCCTCTAGACGATGGGGACGTCGTTAGGGGTGAGCGATGGGATTCGAACCCACAACTCCCAGGGCCACAGCCTGGTGCTCTACCGTTGAGCTACGCTCACCACGTACCTTCCAAAAACGCGGTGCGAATATACGCGATATGCCCATAAAATGCAAGAAGATTGCTCCCCCGAACGCGAAGCACCGCGGGCCGTCGTGGGTCTGGCGAGCCACCGAATACCAGAACTTCACGGCGTTCCTCCACCTGCCACAGCGCCTGAAAGGCAAAAGCTCACCCCAGCTTCTCGGAGGTCATCCCACAACGTCTGCTAGCCGATCCGCCGCGACATCCAAGGACGACCGACACGGTGCTTGCTTCCAGCAGTGCTCCGGCTACCTCGCGGTGCCTCTGCTGCAACTCGGCGGTCGCGTCCGCTGACAAAGCAGTCCAGTTAGAGCTTCGCCCCCGCCCGGCCGAGCACGCTGGACAGCAGCATGAAGAATGGACTCGATGGGCTCCCCGCGGGACGAGAAGCCCCGTTGACCAAGCCCTCCCTCAGCGACTCCAGATCCGAAGCTTCGACTTCCACCCACACGCTGCCGATTTCGGCCGGGACGTGAGCGTCGCTTCCGGCTGTGACGCCGCGTCCCAGCTCGGTCGCAAGCTGCTCCGCTTTGCGATTCGCGTCCAGCGAGTAGGTCCGCCCGTTGCGAGCCTCGATGAGCAAGTCCGGATACCGCGGCACCAGATCCAGCCGTCGGAAAGCGAACCGTCTCAACGAGTAGGGGTGCGCCACGGCTGCGATCCCGCCTTGCTCGCGCACCTGGCGCATTACGTCTTCTAAGCTGCCTGGTTCCACCCGCTCTTTCAGGAACAGGCAGATCAGCTCGCCCACAGGGCGACCGTCTTCCCACACCCGCACTTCCTCGCCGAGAATGATGGGGAATCCGGTTCTGCGACTGACGGCCCGCGCCTCCTCCCATCCATCGGTGCGGTTGTGATCCGTGACCGCAACCACGTCAAGACCCCGTTTCCTTGCCACCCGGACGATGCTCTCGATTCTACAGGTGGCATCCGGAGAGTAGCAGGTGTGGATGTGCAGATCTGCTCGAATCCTCAATCGCTTGCCTCCCGCCGGCGTCTACGCAAGCATCCGGATCGCGAATCTCCTGACGGTCTGCAGACAGCGCGGTTTGAGCCTACTTTAACCGCCCCGTCGGCCAATTGCCTCGGCCTTCAAACTACGCGTCTCCGCGGTGAGTTCCAAGATTACTTTGGCCCACCGCGAGGGCTTTTGTGCGCCAGGTCGGCCCGGCTTCCCAAACGCCTTGATTTTGCGGCTGGGCGGGTCTAAATTGCGTTGACTTTCCGCTTGTCCGCACGTGAGGGGCCAGCACGTACCCATCCCCCGCGCGGTCCCCTTCCGGACGAGACGCGACGACCGGCGGGCTATGCCAGCATTGCGCGCATCACTCCCCACCGCTGTTTGCAGGAGGCGAACTTGCTCATCCACGCTGGTGTCTTCACTCTGGGCGTTGTGCTTCTGTTCACGGGCGCGGAGAGCCTCGTACGTGGCGCATCGGACCTGTCGCGCTATTTCCGGGTTCACCCGCTGATCGTCGGACTGACGGTGGTAGCGTTCGGCACTTCGGCGCCGGAACTCGTTGTGACCCTCATGGCGGCCCTGCGCGGAAGCACGGACATCTCGCTCGGTAACGTGGTGGGGAGCAACATCGCCAATGTGGGCCTGGTGCTTGGCCTGGCCGCTCTCATCCGTCCCCTCAGCGTCGGCCGGAAAACCCTTCGGCAAGAAGCCCCGGTGATGGTGCTCTCGCAGGCGGTCTTCCTGCTCATGGCCATTCACGACCTGCGCCTGGGCCGATTCGACGGCCTGTTCCTCCTGGCAGCGATGGTTTCTTTCAGCCTGCTGATGCTTCACCGCACGTTTTCCGACCGCATCGAGGCTTCCCTCAGTCGACCCTGCGCGCGGGAGCCGGCGGCGTTGTGCTTGTCGAAAAACGGAGGCAAGATCATCCTTGGGATCGCCGGTCTGATCGTAGGGTCGAATCTGATGATCGATTCCGGCAGCGCCATCGCCCTGGCACTGGGGGTGAGCAAGTGGGTGATCGGCACCACGCTGGTCGCCGTAGGCACCTCTCTCCCGGAGCTCGCCACCTCGCTGGTGGCAGCCTACCGGGACGAACCAGACATCTGCGTGGGTAACGTGGTCGGGAGCAACATTTTCAACGTACTGTTGATCGTCGGCACGGTTAGCGTGGTGCATCCCCTTCCGGTGCCGCGAAGCATCATTTACTTCGAGCTCCCCACAATGTTTCTGTTCAGCTTGCTGGCCTTTGCCGTGATGGCCAACGGCCGTAGAGTCTCCCGCCCCGAGGGCTTGCTCCTGCTGGCCTTCTACGGCCTCTTCTTGTGGCGTCTTCCCTAACGTCCTCAGTCTCCGGTCTCAGATTCGGGCCGATCTCCGTCTGGCCGGTTCCGTCCCCCGGCGACGTTCCCTGGCCCCCCACGAATCCTGAGCGGGCACTTTCCCTCTGGGTTCGCCCCGAGCCCCGCGGTGTAGCCAATGCCCCACAGGGCTCTAGGTTTACTACGTCACTTTATCGAATCTGAGCCCGATGAATGGCGTGAGAATCAGGTTCATACCTTCCGGGCCAGCCCACTGGAAACCGCAGGGTCGCAGGGCGCGCAGGGACCGCTCACCCGAAGGCTGGAGACCAGGAAGCCTTGGCCCCACGCAGAGCCGCAACGACCCAGAGCACCCCAAACTCACTCGGCAGAGAGAGAAAATGGAAACCGCTCCAGCCAAAGGATTTCGCCCGAGATGCCATTCCCGGTCCCGACTCTCGG
>CAYXFI010000450.1:0-3311 GCA_964464205.1 uncultured Cytophagia bacterium | reverse complement strand
TGATCAGGGCCTGCTGGATGCCCACGACGTACGGAGTGAGAATCGACACGAGCAATACCGCGCCGGCCACAGCCAGCACCACGCGGAATGAAAGGTCCTGTTCTGTGCGTCGCCGCGAGGCGCGCATCTCGATGCCCGCCCGGGTGAGATCGGCCAGGCCGGCGCGCAACGAACCGTACATGGTCGGCAGCGCCTTGATCACCGTGATGATCCCGGCAAAGGCCACGGCACCGGCGCCAATGTATCGGATGTAGCGCGTCCAGATCTCGTGTGGCGTCATCTCCGCGATCGTCTTGGTCGTCTCAGGGAAGAGCGGGAACGGCACGTGTTGGCCGAAATGGGCGATGGCGGGAATCAGCCCCAGCCAGGAAACGAGGCCGCCAGCCACCATGATCCCGGCGATCCGGGGTCCCAGAATGTACCCGACGCCCAGCAACGCCGGCGTGGCCTCAAGGCCCAGGACACCTTTCCTGAGCCCAGGAATGGCCACGGTGATCTCCGCTGGCCACAGTCGAGCGAGTGAGATCAAGGTCTTGTACACGACACCGATTCCCATCCCCTGGAACACGTACTTCGCACGGCTGCCCCCCGAATCCGCGGCGATCAGCACTTGCGCCGCAGCCGTGCCCTCCGGGTAGGGCAGGGTTTCGTGCTCCCGTACGATCAGGAAGCTGCGGAGGGGGATCATGAAAACCACGCCCAGCATGCCGCCCAGCAAGCCCAGGAGCGCGATCTGGAAGAGCGACGGGTCCAGTCCCCAGATGAACAGAGCGGGGATTGTGAAGATGATTCCCGAGGCAAGGCTGGAACTCGCCGAACCGGTGGTCTGAGCGATATTGGCTTCGAGGATGGAACCGCCCGCGCCAAGCCGCTCCAACGACTTGAACACCGCCACCGACAAGACGGCCAGCGGGATGGCGGTGCTGATCGTGAGGCCGACGCGCAGCCCGAGATAGGCGTTCGCGCTACCGAAGATGATCCCAAACACCGCCCCTAGCAGAAGCGCTTTCACGCTGAAATCTCGGACCGAAGCATCGGGCGGGATGTAGGGTTGAAAGCCACCCATTTTCGTTCCTCCTGGTCACGTACGCAGATTTCGGTGCGGGGATTTTAGCCAATTTTCCCCACGTAGCAAAGCCTTCTGTGAAGCCACAAGCTCTCCAATTGAAAACATTTCTTGATAAAGTGAACCAGGTGGCCTACATTAACGCGGGAGTCACGAGGACGTGAACCAAACCAGAGGAGGAGCGATGTCAGAGGAAGCGGTCAGCGTAGGGTGTGCTCGCCCCACAGGAGGACCTGTCGGGGAGCCACCGAAGGGGGAAGAGAAAATCCAGGAGCCTGGTGAAGAAAAGGAGGTGCGCGCCATGATCTCCGTAGGCAAGAAAGCCCCGGACTTCGCAGCCCCGGCCTACCACAAAGGTAAGTTCATCGAGGTAAAGCTGTCCGACTATCTGGGCAAATGGGTGGTCCTGTGCTTCTACCCGGGTGATTTCACCTTCGTCTGAGCCACGGAACTCTCGGCGGTCGCCGAGAAGTACCCGGAATTTCAAAAGTTGGGCGTAGAAGTCCTCTCGATCAGCGTGGACAGCGTCTTCGTCCACAAGATGTGGGACGAGCACGAGCTGTCCAAGATGGTCAAAGGCGGTATCCCCTTCCCAATGCTCTCCGACGCGGGCGGTAAAGTCGGGCAGGTCTACGGAGTGTACGACGAAGAAGCAGGTGTGGAGAACCGCGGCCGCTTTCTCATCGATCCGGACGGCGTCATCCAGGGTTTTGAGGTCCTCACACCCCCTGTGGGCAGGAATGTGGCCGAGACCTTCCGCCAGATTCAGGCTTACCAGCACGTGAGAGCCACCAAGGGTGCCGAAGCTACCCCCTCCGGCTGGAAGCCCGGCAAGCTGACACTGAAGCCCGGGCCCGACCTGGTCGGCAGGGTGTGGGAGGTCTGGAAAACGGAAATGGCTTTCGACTGATCCCCGCACCAATCGAGCGAGTCCCAGCAGTCGGTAGCCGAAAAGCCCTGCGCGCGGCGCAGGGCTTTCGTCGTCTCCGGAGTGCTAGTCCAGCGGCAGACGAAACTGGATCCCCGGGCCGCCGCCGAATGCATTGTGGTCAGGGCTACAAGCCCGATCATGAATGTTCGATCAGTCAGGAGAATGGAAAGAGCTGCTAGCTGTCCCGCAGGTAGACACCCCGGCCTCGATGTACTTGTGCTCCACTCCGGAAACTGGGCGAATCTCTGCGTGCGGAAGTCGCGGTTGAGGATCAACTCCGATTTGCTTATCTTGCTCCAAGTCAGCGGAAAGACAAGAAACGCGAAGCCGTGAAGGAGGCCGGTCGCATCCGGGCTGTGGAGGCTAATGATGCTGAACGGTCTGAAGAATCTGGGCGATCCACCGCTTTTCCCAGCCGGAGAAGGAACGGTCGTGCTGACGGCACCCGGAGAGGGTCCTGGTTTTTGGGTGGGAGCTCCAAGCGTCCTGTGGGAACCTGACCGCAAGCGATTTCTGATGTACTACCGCCTGCGGCGTCCCCGCGACCCGGACGATCCGAACGAGCGGGGCTACGAGTGCAGGATCGCCGAATCCGCGGACGGAATCCACTTCCGCGACATCTGGTCCGCCACCAAGCACGAGTTCCAGGCCGCGTCGCTCGAACGGGCCGCGCTGGTGCGCACGGACGAGGGGCTCTACCGCCTGTACCTGGCGATGGAGAGACTGGACACGCAACGGTGGGAAATCTGGCTGTTACAGGCTTCCGACCCGACAGGTTTTCGGTCCCGCGACGCCGCGCCGTTCCTGGCACCCATCGATGCCAGTGTGGCTCACGTGAAAGACCCATTCGTGATCCGGCTCGGGGGTCTATACCACTTCTTCGTCAACTACCACCCGGTGCGATGGCAATCGTCCAGCACCGCGCTCGTCGTGTCGGAAGACGGTCTTCGGCCCTACTGGGTGGGCGACGTGTTCGTGGGCAGCCATGGGTGGGACGCCACGATCGGGCGCCTCACTACCATTATCTACCGCCCGCCCGTGTTCTGGGCATTCTACGATGGCGGCGAGACCATGCGCGAGAGTTGCGAAGAGCGGACGGGCCTGGCCTATTCCTTCGATCTCCGCCACTTCTACCGTTGGAGCTTGAACGGCCCGGTTCTCACTTCGCCCCACGGGTCCAAGAGCCTGCGCTACTGCGAGGCGGTGACCGGAGACGACCGGACCCTCGTCTACTACGAGTTCACGCGACCCGACGGGAGTCACGAGCTGCGAGTCTCGGAGCTGAAAACCGAACCGGATCCGGCGCAGAACGTC
>CAYXFI010000449.1:0-3317 GCA_964464205.1 uncultured Cytophagia bacterium | reverse complement strand
ACGGGCGTGTACTTCGCGCGCCTGAGTGTGGCTTCCGACGTGGGAAAGGCTTCACGAGCCGTCAAACTCCTACTGCTCAAGTGAAGAATTGGAGCGAGCGATGCGCCGCGTTCGGCTGCTGATCCTGTTTTTGTTCATCGCCTTAGCCGGCTCGATAGAGGCCCAGAATTTCGATGGCGGCTTTTCTTTCTACCTTCCCCCAGACGACAGCACGGAACAGGAATTCATGCCGGCGTTCCGGCAGACGATCGACCGGCATGGTTTCGTCACAGTGGACGGACAGGGGCACTTCGCCGTTCATGGCCAGCGCATCCGTTTCTTCGGCACCAATCTGGTGGCCGACGCCTGTTTCCCCCCAAAGGACAAAGCCCCCTGGATCGCTGCCCGCCTGCGCAAAATGGGTTTCAATCTCGTGCGTCTGCACCACATGGACAACCCCTGGAGCGCGGGAAGTCTGTTTGAGCAGGGAAGCGACACGCGCCACCTCAACCCGGTCACGCTGGACCGCCTGGATTTCCTCCTCGCCCATCTCAAGCGCGTCGGCATCCGCGTGAATGTGAATCTGCACGTGAGCCGCACTTTTCGGCGTGAAGACGGGGTGCCGTACGCCGACTCGATCCGCGACTTCGGCAAAGGGGTCACGCTGTTCGATCCAATCCTGATCGATCTGCAAAAGGAATATGCGCGACAGTTGCTCACGCACGTGAACCCTTACACCGGATTATCCCTCGTCAACGATCCCGTGATGGCGATAGTTGAGATCACCAACGAGAATTCACTCTACTACATGTGGCGTCAGGGAATGCTCCGCCCGACGCGCGAAGGTGGAACAATTCCGGCTTACCACGCCCGGATGCTGGACAGCCTGTGGTGCGATTTCCTCGCGTCGAAATACGGCAGCACCGAAGCGCTCCGCGCCGCGTGGGGCGAAGGTGAAAGCCATCCGGGCCGTGACCTGATTCGCGGCGGCGACATCGACAGCGATCCAATGCTGCGCCACTGGCAGCTTGAGCTGCATTCCCCGGCGCGAGCGACGCAAACCTTGGAATCGAACAATCCCGCCGAGGGACGGCTGTGCGTCCGCGTAACCGTCAGCCAGTCCGATGGCGTCGACTGGCACGTACAGTGGCAGTACAGAGGTCTTTCTGTGAAGAAGGATTCCACCTACGCTCTCGTATTCATGGCCCGGGCCGATCGCGAACGCACCATTCCGGCAGTCCTGATGAAAGACGCTTCCCCCTGGACGACCTACGCCTACGGCACCTTCCGGGTGGGGCCGCAATGGCAGACGTACTTGCTTGGCTGGAGGCCGGACGGGGACTACGGCTCCGTACGCGTCAGCTTCTTCCTGGGCGCAGAAAGCGGCACAACCTGGTTCGACGACGTTCACCTCTACGAGGGCTATCGCCAAGGGCTTGACGAGGGCGAGTCGTTAGAGGAGCGAACCGTACGCAGAATCCCCTTCACGGCCGCCGGGGTGTACTCAGATGCCCGTGTTCAGGATCAGACCGAATTCTACATTCGTCTGCAGGATGCGTTTTTCGACGAGATGGAACGCTACCTCCGGCAGGAGCTCGGGGTGCGCGTGCCCATCGTCCGGACCAACTGGAATTTCGGCCTCGTCGACCTCTACGTCCAGTCCCAGGCCGACTACGTGGACAACCACGCGTACTGGGATCATCCCCAATTCCCGCACGAACCGTGGTCGCCCACCGATTGGCTCATCGATAACACAGCGATGGTGCTGGATCAAGATGGTGGGACGATCGGGCGTCTGTTCGCCGGCAGGCCCATGGCGGGCAAGCCGTACACGGTGAGCGAGTACGACCACCCATTCCCCAACCGCTACCACACGGAGGGACCGCTCTTCCTGACCGCATACGCCGCCTTTCACGACATCGATGGCCTCATGTTCTTCGACTATTCCAGCGAGGGGGTGGATTGGGAAACGGACATGGTGCGGGGTTTCTTCAGCGATCACCGCAACACGGCCATTATGGCGCACATGCCAACGCTATCCCTGGCCTACCTGGGCGGGTTCATCACTCCCGCCCAGCGGGCGATCGAACTGAAGGTTAACTACTCTCACGATGTCTTGCTGGAGCCCCGGAAGGGCACGATGGGTTGGGAGGGGTCACCGATTGTGGATCCGCACCTGGCTTTGTTGCACGCGGTTCGTATTGGCACTTTCGACGGCCCCACATCTCTCAGCGAGCAATCGTTACCCCAGCCTGCGGGGCCGCCCTATGTTAGTGACACGGGCGAGATACAATGGGACCCAACCGGAATCCTCTCGGTTGCGAGCGATCGCTTCCTGGGTCTTACCGGGTTTCTGGACCGCTTTTCCGGCACAGACCTGGGGACCTGGAAACTGGTCGCGGCGGACGGTTTCGCGACGGTGTCGGCAGTTCCACTGGACAGCCTACCTTTCTCGAAAAGCAGGCGGATTTTGCTCGCGCTGACCACGCGCGTGCAAAACTACGGCATGGTCTGGGACGGCACCCGCACTGTCCACGACCGCTGGGGCGGACCTCCCACCTTCATCGAACCGAGGCGTCTCACCCTCGAGCTGGCGACGGAAGCCGATTCAGTGCGCGTAGTCCCGCTCGGGAGAAGTGGGGAAGCCGACTATTCCCATTCGTGGCTTGCTCCCAAAGATGGGACCAGCTTTCGCATCGAGCTGAATCAGGAGCGCGATCGAACGGTGTGGTACGGAATCCGTGTGAACCGCAATTCTTCCGCGGGCAGCGGACCGACGCCACAGAATCTGCCGGATCGTTTCCAGTTGCGGGGCCCATACCCCAACCCATGGTCGCCGAACCATAGCAAAAGGAACCAGAGTTGTTCTTTGCAGCTTTCTCTGCCGAGCACGCAGGAGCTCGCGCTCCGGATCTACGATGCGCTTGGTCGGAGCGTTTTGAGCGCGAAAATGGGCGTGCGCGGTCCGGGAGACGTTCGACTGGATCTCGGTCAGATCGCGCCTGAAGTCTGGGAACTGCCCAGCGGGTTGTACTTCGTGCAAGTGGAATCGGTCAATGGGAACGCAGAGGTCGGAGGAGTGCGAAAATGGATTGTCATTCGGTGAAGACTTTTTGCGTAGCCGGACTCTCATTGATGATCGCCCTCGTGGTGACACAGACGCTGTTAGCAGCCGCTGCGGCAGGAGGCAATCGCAGCCGTGAGGAGCTGGAGCGCCACGTGGAAGAGCTGCTGAGCCGGATGACGCTCGAAGAAAGAGTGGGGCAAATGACCCAGGTGACGCGCCAGGTGGTGTCCAGGGACGGCGAGCCGCACCAACTTGATCCAGAGAAACTGCG
>CAYXFI010000448.1:0-3318 GCA_964464205.1 uncultured Cytophagia bacterium | reverse complement strand
CCACACCTACACCGATCGCAATGCTCGACGTCACCATCGTCATGAGGTTCAGGTAGATCCCGAACCACCCCATGAAAGCGAAATTCAGGAAAATGCCGAAGAACAGCGGTAGGGCATTGAACAGCCCGGCCAGCGGTGAACGGAACATGAACGAAGTGAGCAGGAAAACGAGGGTGAGTGAAACGAGAATGCTCTTGAATTGGCCCGAGACCACCAAATCATTCACCGCCAGGTACAACTCCGAGCTGCCCGTGAGGTCCGTTGGAACGGGCGGTGGATGGATTTGCATGTAGCGGCGGATCGCCCGATCGATCCTGACCAGGTCCGTCCTCCGGTTACTGCGGAGGAAGGCCGTCACCTTGGCGTTCTGATAGTTGTAGTCCACAAGATTGGCGAAGTCCTCCGGCCCCGCCGACATTTCGTACAGTTGGAGATACTGGGCGATCAGTTCGCGGCCGGGAACAACGTACGATCCACCCCACTCGTCCTGCACCAGTTCGGAGTCGGCCGGTACCCGGTAATAGCTGGGGTCATCGCCGTGTAGCACGCGATTGATGGTTTTCACATAATCGGCGATCGACATGGTACTGCCAACGAGCGGAAAGGCGCGCAGCGTATCCTCCAGCTCAGCCATGTAGCGCATCACCCGTGGATCCTTGATGGCATCCGGTTCCTGGCCCTCCAGCACGACGTCCAGCGTGGTGCTCCCCGCAAAGCGCGAGTTGATCTCCACCAGGGCCGTACGAATGGGATGATCTTCGGGGAAATTGTCGATGTCGCTGCTCTCCAGTACGATTCGAGGGATTCCCAGAATCGAAATGAAAACAAGCAGCAGGATGAAGACCAGGATCAGCTTGCGGAACCGCGTGAGAAACCTTCCGTAGGCCACAAAGGCGGTCTCCAGGCGCCCCCCGCCCCGGCGGATGATGGCCTTGGGCAAGGGCATCAGAGCCAGCGATGCGGGCAGGAAGGTGAGGGACAGGATGAGCGCCACAAACACACCGTAGGCCGTGAAGACGCCCAACTGAAGCAGCGAATTCACCCTGGAGGTGTTCAGGGCCAGGAAACCAGCCATTGTGGTGAGGGAAGTCATCACCACGGGCGCTTGCAGCTCGTTCATCGTGTGCAGGATGAGCTCATCCCGGTTCGGGATGCGCAGGGAATTGGCGAGGTAGCGGTTGAGAATGTGGATCCCGTCGGCAACGCCGATGGACATCAGCAGGATCGGCAGAACGGTGGTGGAATGGGACATGGGCGAACCGACCAGCGCCATCGTGCCCATCGTCCAGACGACGCTCATCACCACCACCCCAAAAGGCAGCAGCACGAGCCGAACGCTGCGGAACCGGAAGTACGGCAGGAAGAAAACGACGAGCAGGACCACGGGCATCAACCGACTCCAGTCGCGGTTCATTCCCTGCTCCAGGTAGTAGTTCACGACCGGCTTTCCCGCCGCGTACAGCTCGGCCGGCCCACCCGAGCTCTGGATCACTTCCAGCACCTTCTCCGCCACCCTGCTGCCACGGGCATCCTTTTTCAAGAAAACCAGAAGCGCCCCGGCGGTCCCGTCCTCCGCGATGATGGTCCCCACGTGCAGTTCACTCCCCAGGAGGCGCCGTTTGTACTCCTCCAGCTCACGCCGGGTACGGGGGACCTCTTCGATTGCCTCTCTCACGTCCATTCCGTCCGGCGTGGCGGAGATCAGCTTGGCGTTGGTGGGGCTGAGGACCGAATACACGCCCGGGAGTTCCTCCAGCGTCGACGTTAGCTCCACCACCTGGCGAATCACATCGGACCGGAAGAAAGAATCAGCCTTCACCAGGACGAAGATCACGTCCTTGCTCGGGAAGATTTCCGACACGCGGTCGTAGAGACGCTTGGCGGGTATGTTCTGCGGCAACGACGCGCTGATGTCCGTCTCGACCTTGAGTTTCCTCAGAGAGTATCCGAAGAACCCCGTGGCGGCCAGAACCGCAATCAACGTCAACACCGGATGGCGCACAACCCACCGGAATAGCCTTTCCATTGCGATCCCTTGTGTTTGTATCGTTCAGAACCCGCGTCGTCCAAGCTCGTCACCAGCCTAGGGTCCGGCTCCCTCCTTGCCGTTCGCATCCCTCCGCGTGGAATCGTCCCCCTCTGCCGTAGCAACGGCCCTAGCCGCGGAAGCCCGAAGGAGCGCCACTGTGTCGAGAATGAGTTCTTTTACTTCTTCCACCGGGCGACCCTGCTGCAGGTGGTGCCCGTAGATCAAAAGAATGCCCCCCACGAGGTTCAGCACTACCTCGGGACGCACCCGACCGCCGTACAGCTCGCGAGCCTTTCGGGCCAGCAACTCGTCGAAAGGGGCGCGAAGCTCCCGGTAGCGCCTCCGGAAGCGATCCAGGTTCACGCCCGCCTCGGCAACGCCGCCGGTGGCCCACCGGTAGTGCAGCCGGAAAAACTCCGGGCTCTTGGCGTGGAAAGCGACGTAACCGAGCAGGATCTTCTCCAGACAGGTGAAGAGGTCGTCCTCGGGTTCCAACTGCGCCAACAGGTGTTCGAAGAAGCGACGGGCGTAGGTGTCGAGCACATCCTCCAGCAGGGCCACTTTCGATGGGAAGTAGTAGTACAGGGTGCCCTTGCCCAGTTCCGCCCGCGCGGCCACGTCGTCCATCGAAGTGCGCGCGAAACCGCGCTCGGCGAAGAGTTGGAGGGCGGCCCGGCGGATCAATTCCAGCCGAGCCTGCCTCTCCCGTTCCTTTCGTTCCCTGACACCCATTTCTCGACTCGCCAGTTTAACTTCGACCCATCAGTCGAATATAGTACCTCAGGTCCTCATTGTCAACCCCAAAGTGAGCCGGTGCGATGCCGATTGCCGCCCGAAATATTTCTTGACAAACCGACACCCTATGCGTATATTGGCCGCGGTTTCATAGACGGGATCGCGGGCTCGCTCGTCCGACATCCATCATTTTTGCAATGGTGAGAAGTTGTCTATGAAACTGAGACGAGTCGGGGCCGGCGGCAGATGTGGAGGCGTGAAGTTATGCCAAGAGGACGCGTGAAGTGGTTCAACGAGCAGAAGGGTTACGGTTTCATCCAGCAGGAAGATGGTGAGGACGTGTTCGTGCACTACACCGCCATCGAAGAAGAGGGCTTCAAGACCCTCACGGAAGGACAGGAAGTCGAGTTCGACTACGTCGTCGGCGAGAAAGGTCTCCAGGCCACGCGGGTGAAGAAACTTTAAGAGGCGCCAACCATAAAAGTAGCCGCGCGAAACCCCGATGCCCCATCGGGGTTTCGCGTATCGGAAGCGAGAAAGCCGCCGTCCCGGTC
>CAYXFI010000447.1:0-3320 GCA_964464205.1 uncultured Cytophagia bacterium | reverse complement strand
CGTTGTGCGGCACTGTCCGGACCAATCACGGGCCAGGGCGGTACGCGGGATTCCGTTCCGTGGGGACCGGGGCCCCGACCCTTCGCCGCCATTCGCGCAGCCGGTCCAGGAGTTCCCGGCTCTTGTCCGGCAGTTCCGCCGAGAGGTCGCGACTTTCCCCGATGTCCTCGGCGAGGTTGTACAGCTCCACCGCGCCGTCTTCGAAGTACTCGATCAGCTTCCAGGGACCGGAGCGTATGGCGCCGGCAGGCCGCGTGCGGAAGTAGGGGTCCCTCGCGCCTTCGGCTTTCCCCTGCAGGTAGGCGGGGAAATGCCAGTAGATCGCCTCGCGATCCAGCCCAGAAGCGCCGCGAAGAAGGGGCACGAGACTGGTCCCATCTACCTCCACGCCCTCAGGGGGAGCGAGGCCGGCCATTTCGAGGATGGTGGGGAAGAAATCCACGCCGATCACGGGTTCGTCGCATCGGGTGCCCGGTCGCGCGACTCCCGGCCACCGGACGACGCAGGGCACGCGCAGTCCCCCTTCGTACAGCATGCCCTTGCCGCCCCGCAGCGGCTCATTGGAGGTGATCCCTTTCACCCCTCCGTTGTCGGAGAAGAAGAATACCACCGTGTTGTCTCGTAGGCCGAGCTCGTCCAGCGCCCGAAGCAGGCGCCCCACGTTGGTATCCAGGGCCTCGATCATCGCGGCGTACGCGGGATTCGAGTGCCCGTTCCAAGGCGGTTTTTTCCGGTACTTCGCGAGCAGCTCCGGCTTGGGCTGAAGCGGCGTGTGCACAGCGTAGTAGGCGAGGTAGAGGAAGAACGGTCGGTCCCGATTCTGCCTGACGAACTGGATGGCTTCGTTCGTGAGTCGGTCGGTGAGGTACTCACCCGGAGGGCCGTCTGGCAGATTCGGGTTCTGGTAAGGGCTGAAATAGCTTCTGGGGTGCCCTCTGCGGTTCCCGCCCACGTTGATGTCGAAACCCTGGCTGAGAGGGCCGGATTCGGGGTCCACGCCGAGGTGCCATTTACCCACCGAAGCGCAGCGGTAGCCCGCCGGCTTCAAGGCCTCCGCGATGGTTACTTCCTCGGCCGGCAGAACGGTTCGGTTTGGAATGGGCACAAGCTTGCGCAGGTGTGCCGGGCCACGGTCGGGATTGTTCACCGTGTAGATGCCGTGCCGCGGTGTGTACCGGCCGGTGAGCAGGCAGGCGCGGGTCGGGGCGCAATTGGGGGCGTTGGCGTAGGCGTTCGTGAACACCGCTCCCTCCTGGGCCAGCCGGTCGAGGTTTGGCGTCTCGTAGTACCGGCTGCCCATGAAACCCACGTCGCGCCAGCCCAGGTCGTCAGCCAAGATGAACACGAAGTTGGGTCTGCACGGCCTGCGTTGCTTTGCGCACCCGCTTGCAAGAGCAGCTAGGCCGAGGGCACTGCTGCGAAGGAATTGACGTCGGTTCATCTGGCGTCCCTCCGTGTTGAAGGACTGGAGATGTTGTACCGCTCCCCCGGGAGCCGATCCTCCGCACGAGCAATGTAGGGAAAAGACGCCGGTGAGGCAAGTGGGCCGAGCGGATTGACTCCGGCGTCGCGGATTCGTACATTGCAGGGTCCGCTGCGGGGCGGCAGGGGCCCAACCGGGAAATAGGCAAGGCAAGCCTTTCCGTTCCGCGTAGCAGGACAGGCCTGTGATGCGCCCCGGTCGTTTCCCCGCGTGACGGGTCGATTACCCGCTCGGTAGTGGCGACGGAGGCTGGTGTGCAGAGACGCGTCCGCACTGCCGTGGGCGGGGCGGAGCTAGTCCTCAGATTCGTTGGTGAGCGCAGTGAAGCCAGGTCCACTTGGGAGGTGCTCATGATGCGCGGATTCCTTTCGTTGGTGGCGCTGGCACTTTGGGTTCCGCTCGCAATCGCGTTTTCGCCGGCTGCAAAAGTGCGAGTGCTGTTGATCACGGGCGAGAACAATCACGACTGGCGGGCCACAACTCCCGTCCTGCGTGACCACCTGGAACGGGCGGGCATGAAGGTGGTGGTGTGCGAGGAGCCAGCGGTGCTGTCCACCGAAGCGGCGAGTTCCTACGACGTCGTGGTTCTGAACTACAACCGGAGAAAGCGCTGGGACGAGTCCACGGAAAAGGCCCTGCTTCGGCTTGTGAGTCAGGAGGGAAAGGGTTTGGTGGTGGTCCACGCTTCGAACAACGCTTTCCCTGGCTGGCGCGAATTCGAGGAAATGATCGGACTGGCCTGGCGGAAGGGGGCCGGGCACGATCACTACGGGCGGTTCACGGTGAGAATCGTGGACAAGGAACACCCCATCACGCAGGGGCTGGCCGACTTCGAAACCACGGACGAGCTCTACCGGGACCTGACTCCGTACAGCTCGTTCCACGTGCTGGCGGAAGCTTTTTCGAAGGACAAGGGTCGCAACTACCCGATGATCTTCGTCAAAACCTACGGCAAAGGGCGCGTGTTCCACACCGTGCTCGGACACGACGTGGAGTCGATGCGGAACGAGGGGTTCCGGGTCACCTTTGTGCGGGGTACCCTCTGGGCTGCGGGGAAGCTGTGAATCCGGCACCGGGTGAGGCTAGCTTGAGGTTCCTCCGGAGAGGGCCCATTTGCACTGGGGTGGAGGTATCAGAAGCCACAAGTTGGGGAATCGTTGGGAACTCTCGGGGCGTTCGTCGAGGTCACTTGTGGATGCAGGGGATATTGCGCCCCAACAGGGCTGGTCGTCGGTGCTTGGCCCATTCCGGAGATGAGGAGAAGTCCGTATTCCTCCGCGGCCATCCGCAGTCGCTTGTAGTGACGGGTACAGTTCCCCTGGCGAGATCCGGGTTCGTCTCGAGAGACCTGTGAGGAACCTCAGCTCACCGCACGGACGGGCCGAACACAGAGAATTTCGCGGAAGGATGGACCGATTCCCCTTTTTGAGCGATGGGGCACGGAGATGAGGGAATTCGGCGCCGTTCTCTCAAGTCAGGCAAGTCTGTAAGTTCCATTCGGCTACAGGTTTGCTTCTATCACCCAACTTCGATCGGGCAACAGTGTAGATTGACAAGCACCGTCTGAGGGATTCCTCCGCACGAGGCTCCCCATCCTCTGCGTCGCTGTGGTTTTGGTGCGTTTTTTCCACAGATCTCTTGCCGGAATGAGGGAATCGCCAGCCACGAGCCGGTTGACTTTGTTCTCAGCTTTGGGTATTTTGCAACCCGTTTGCAATTGATCCAAAGCGGGACCACCGACCTTGCTTTCTCCCCTGCGTTGTCTTTCCGTGAGGAGGAACACTTGGGCGAAACACCTGATTGGCGGATCCGCGTGCGACCCACCTGGGATGAGTAT
>CAYXFI010000446.1:0-3331 GCA_964464205.1 uncultured Cytophagia bacterium | reverse complement strand
TGCACCGTACCCCAGTGTTCACGAGTCGCTCGCTGAACCGAATGTTCGGTGCGGAGCTGTTCTTCAAGTGCGAGAACCTGCAGCGGACGGGCGCGTTCAAAATCCGCGGCGCCTGCAACGCAATTTTCTCCCTTAACGAAGAGGAAGCCCGTCGCGGCGTGGTGGCCCACTCCTCGGGTAACCATGCCCAGGCGGTGTCGCTGGCGGCGCGCCTGCGAGGAATCCGCGCCACGGTGGTGATGCCGCGCAACGCGCCCGGGGTAAAGGTGGCGGCGGTGCGCGGGTACGGCGGCGAGGTGGTGTTTTGCGAACCCACGCTGCAGTCGCGCGAGGAGACTGCCCAGCGCATCGTCGATGAGACCGGTGCAGTACTGATCCATTCCTACAACGATGAGCGCATCATCGCCGGGCAGGCCACAGTGGCGCTGGAGCTGCTGGAGCAGGTGCCGGACCTGGATCTGGTGCTGGGGCCCGTGGGTGGTGGCGGGCTGATTAGCGGAACGGCGATCTCGACGAAGGCGCTGAGCTCCAGCACCCGCGTGGTCGCCTGTGAACCCGAGCGCGCCGACGACGCCTATCGGTCGTTTCGGTCCGGACGCATCATCCCTGTTGAACACCCCGACACGATCGCCGACGGGCTGCGCACGTCCCTGGGTGAAAAGACTTTCGCTGTGATTCGCGAGCTTGTGGACGACATCGTGCTGGTGACGGAACAGGCCATCGTCGAAGCGATGCGCCTTTACTTCGAGCGGATGAAACTGGTGGTGGAACCCTCCGGAGCCGTCCCACTGGCAGCCCTGGTTGGCGGCGCGATCGACGTGCGTGGCAAGCGGGTGGGGGTTCTCATCTCAGGGGGAAACGTGGACCTGGAGCGACTGCCCTTCCGGTGAGTCGCCGGGGAAGTGCGCTCCGTCACCCCGAGAATCCTGCGGGGGTGGGAAAGTGCCGGTAGAACGAAGGCAGTGTCGAGACGGTGGGTTGTCGTCCCGGGGGGCAGGGGGCGCCCGCGTGCAGAGAAAGGAGAAGAGCGGCGCAAGACGCGGCGGAACGATTTCTGCACCACTTCCGAGTCCCTGGCGCTGCGTCACTTCTGTGGATCGCGGCTGGGCACAGCCGCTGTGAAAGCGCCGTGGGAGGGAGGTACGCTAACTCCTTGTGGCTGCTTGAGTGAGAGGAGCCGAGCGCTCCGGCGCTTCGGATGCGAAGCGAGGAGGAGCGGGTTCCACGAGCGGCCACCTGAATCATCCTGATTCGAACGAAACGTGAGGAGGGAGCTGTGGGAAGCAAAGCGATGTGGACGAGCGTGGCTCTCGCGCTGTCACTTTGTGTGGCGTTGGGAGCGCGCGCGCAGCCTTCGGCCACCATCGACGCGGGCTTCTACAGCACGGAAGGCATTCAGATGTTCTTCGTGGGGGACCTCGGGTTGACGGGAGGTGCGACGCCGCCCATCTTCTGGATTCGGATGACCAACCCGGACGCGGACACCCACATGGTGGCCGTGTCGCTCCGGATCGAGGACGGAGACGGGCAGGTACTGGCTTCGGGTCGTACGCGTCCCTTTCCCCTCGAACCCGGAGTGCGTGAGATCACCAATCAGGACTTGCTTTCCATCGGCGGGCAGTACAAACTGGAGGACTACGAAATCAGCGAAACGGCCCAGGAGCTTGTGGAGAAAGTGCTCGTCACCGGGAAGCTTCCGGCCGGGATCTACCGTTTCATTCTTTCGATTGAAGATCTGACTGCCAGTGGATTTCACGAGGACTTCGTACAGGCGAACATCACCAACCCAACTACGATTGACCTGGTCTCACCCGGTGCGCCGGTGGGAGAAGGCGAGCTGCCGGTGATCTACACCACCTACCCCCTGTTTCGATGGGAGTCGTCCGCCACCCACTTTCGGGTGACCATCGCGGAGCGGTCGGGGGCGCCAGGGGAAACCCCCGAGTCGGCCATTGAGAACAACGTGCGCTTCGAACGCGAGGTGTACGTGCAGCGCAACGGCACCACACTGCCGACCGATCTCCCGCCGGATGCAATCATTTCCCCCGGACCCTTTTTCCAGTACCCGACCGCGGGTGTTCTGCCCCTGTTAGAAGACAGCACGTACTATTGGCGGGTGGTGGCGCTTGTGCCGACCTCTTCGGATCCCGAACATCCGCTGGAGATCACGAGCCCCATTTGGGGTTTCCACATCGCTCGCATCAGCCCGAGCGAATCGGAACTGATGTGGAGCCAGATCACCAACTGGTTGCAGGGCGCCCTCATGTCAGACCAGTTCAGCACCTTTTTCGGGTCGGGAGGAGCGCTCGAGGGCTACCATCCCACCGGCGTGGTTTTGCTGAACGGCAGGCGCATCACGATGGATGAGCTGCAACAGATGTTCTCGGACTTCTCGAGCGGCAGGTTGAGGATCACGTCGGTCACGGTCGAATAGAGGCGAGGGAGAACCATGCGAAGAGCTCGTATTCGAATCTTGCCCAAGAGCCGGCGCAGGCACTGGGCTGTGGCCCTTCTCGCCCTACTGGTCACGGTCTCCGTGGCCCTCTCGGCCGTGGACCGGGACATCGCGCTCGTCCTCAAGGTGAAGGGCGACGCAAAGGTGCAGCGCGTGATCACCAAGCAATGGGAGCAAGCGAAGAGGGGCAAGCGGCTGGATTCCGGCGATCTGGTGCGCACAGGGGACCAGACGCTCGTGGCCATCGTGTTCACCGATGACAAGAGCATGCTGAAGATCCGTTCCAATTCCGACGTTCGCATACGGGCCAAGCGTGAAAAGAAAGGTGTGGCCAAGCGGGTGTTCATGAACCTGGGCCAGCTCTGGGCCCGCGTTACCAAAGGGCAGACGGATTTCCGCGTCGAGACCCCTTCCGGAATTGCTGCGGTGAAGGGGACGGAGTTCTACGGCACAGTCGACGATGAAGGCACGTTCACCGTGATCGGCATTTCCGGCCTGGTCGAACTGTTCAATCAATTCGGCTCGGTGATGGTCCGCGCGGGACAGATGGGCCGGGCCCGAAAAGGACAGGCGCCCACCGTCCAGGAGGCGAAACAGTACGAAGACTGGGCGCAGGAGATGCAGATCGAAGAGAAGGAACTCGAGATCGAGTTCGAAGACGCCTCCGGTCAGAAGAAGACCCTGAGAATCCGTTACCGCGAAGAGTAGCGGCTGAACTCCCCGCGCCGAGCCAGGAGGCGAGGACGAGTCTCCACTCGCGAGGGTGGGTAGCTCACTCACGGGTCTGGCGAAGCAAGAGGCGCGGGGAGCTACGAGGTGAACCCCGGGGGTGTGCCGAGCGCGTCTGCTCACTTCGGGATGGGGAATACAATGGGA
>CAYXFI010000445.1:0-3346 GCA_964464205.1 uncultured Cytophagia bacterium | reverse complement strand
GAGCCGCTTTTTCAACCTCGCAGCTAACCGACCGCGGTGGCTGAAGCTCCTGTGACGGAGCCGTAGTTTGGGACAGCAGTGGGTTGTTGCGAAGCTTTGCAGACTTCCGGGAGGATTCCTGGTCGAAGGGATTGCTAGCGCAGCACGGTGACCCGCGCCTGGAAGACCCTGCGGGCGGTCCGCAGGCGTAGTAGGTAGACGCCGGAGGGGAGGAGTGCGCCTCTCGCATCCCGTCCGTCCCAGGAGATGGTTTGGCGCAGCTCGCTACCGGGCCAGCTTCGGACGACTCTGCCCCGGAGATCGAAAATCGTCAGCTCCAGCGGTAGCTCGCCCCTGACGCCGAGCTGGATCGTCGCACTCTGATTGAACGGATTGGGGTACACCAGCAAATCTGTGTCGGCTGCTGGCTCGCCGGAAAGATCGGCGATTTCCGAACTTCCCTCTCCCGCCTGCAGGATTCCTTCCGCTGCGGTGCAATGGACGACCTGCAGCACGCTCTCCCCGCCAGGGAGCGGCAGCGTTTCTCCGGCGTGGAAGAGGATGTGTCCGGAGCTGCTCAGGTGAGTCCACGGCCCCCAGTCGCGCTGGGTCACGAGACAGGCCAGGATTCCCGGCCCTTCCGGATCCTCCTCCGAGCGGTACTCCAGCAGCAGGGTTTGGTCGCCAACCTGGATGCGCAGCGGGAGATCCGCCACGGAGAACTGACCCTGCGGCTTCCGAGGCGAGGGCACGATCCAGCCCTGTTTCCCGTTGGTGGGGTCGCCGTCAATATCCCAGCGCAGGTAAGCGGAGAGCATGGCCGGCTGAGATCCGAGCGGCTGGCCGTTCCAGCAGCCTTGGCTCATCAGACAGTGGGACCCGAGGTCGCGCGGGCCGTAGAGATCGGGAGCGCCGAGATCGTGGGCAAATTCGTGGCAGAAGGTGCCGAGGGGGCTGCTTTCGGCCACGATCATCGCGCTCTCAATTCGCACACCATCCACGAGGATGGGGTGGCTGAGCACCACCTGCCTGGACCACAGGTCGTCCGGCCGGTTGCTGGTGGCCTGGTCGTCGCCCGCGTGAATGAGGAGGAGGTGGTCAACGGCACCGTCTCCGTCCCAGTCGTACTGCGAGAAATCAACGAGGGAGTCGGCCGTTGCCACTGCGTCCCGCACCAACTCCTCCGGGGATCGCGACCCTCGATCGTGCTTGCTCCCCTCCGGGTTGCGGGGCCCGACGTCGGCTCCGTAGTCCCGAAGCGGTGCCTGCAATTGGATCCAACCCCCGTCGGCAGGCTGCACGGATCCCGCCACCACTAGCTTGCCGAGGGAAGCCCTCGCGAAGTACTCGCGGACGCTGCCGGTGTCCGCGAACAGGAGGGACTCGTGTTGTGAGAGGGGAATTCTTCCGGGTTCGTCTGCGAAATTCACGCGTAGCGCGACCAGAGCGGTTGGGCCGGTCAAAGGGCGGTGGAAACTGCCGGAAGTTTTGCTGAGCCTCGCGGGTCTGCCTTGCTCGGGATCTGAAGTGCCTCGGGATTTCCAGTAGTGAACCGCGGTGAGAGGTTCTCCGTGTCGCAGGATGTAGACCGCAGTTCCGTCGGCCCGTCGTTTGAGAACGCATCCGCGGTCATCCACGAGGATCTCGCCGTCCTCATCGGCGAAGCGGGTGGCCAGAACGCGCTGGCCATTGGGGAGGGTGACGGCGACCTTCTGGGGCGGCGCCGTGACGGCTGACGCCTGGGGCATCCTGGCCCCGCTGGCGAGGATCAGGGCGGCAAGACAGAGAACTGTGCGCTGGGATCTCCTCACTGCTCCTCCTGAGCTGGTCTCGATTTCCGTTTAGGCAAGGTGTGTACCGGTCTGGCCAGCTTGTCGTGTTTGATGTAGGTCCTGAATAGACAGAGGCTTGGAGCAAGAGATCCGAATCCCTCGGCTGCGGTTTCTTGTCCCGGCGGTGTACGGCGTCTCACGTGCGGACGAGACAGGGTTGAGACAGGCTGGCAGGTCTTCGGGGATTTCGACCGGGCAGGACCGGCGTGCCTCCGCCGTCCGGAGGGGGATGCGTCGCGGGGCTGCCGAAGGCCGCTCGCTGGGTCCGACGTGAACCCCGGGAAGTGGGCCGGGAGTTGGCTTGGCTCACGCGGAGCCGCAGAGCCACAGAGCCACCCCTACTCCACCTGGAGCTGGAGGGGAACGAACGAGTTCTACTGAATCGAAGGGCATACGGCTCACCGAGGACTCCCCGAATGGTCTCAGCTCTTTACCTTTGGCGCCTCAGCCAGAGCTCCATCCCTCCCCGGCTCGACGTGCTTGGCCGCTCTGCGAGAGGTGCCTTTCCCCGGGTTTTTCGGACGGTTGCCGCCGTGGGGTTCTTCGCGAGAGTTTTTCACAGCCTTTTTCGCGGGCTTCGCTCGAAGCGAGGAAGGGCCAGACGGTCCCCGGAATTGCCCAGGAAAGCGGGCCTCACCAGCAGAAAGGACGGAACCGCGCGGGGGTGGGTCCGTTGCTGTGGCTGCAGGAGATGGGGAGGGCGTTTGGGGCTCTACATCGCTCTACGCGCGGTTTGCCTCCGTGAGGCTCGGGCCGAATGCCCTGGTGAGAGGCAGCGCCAATACCCTCTTCGCAAGAGGACCTAGGTACGGGCCGCCGTGCAGTACGACGGACATTCTCAACCTTCCTCCCAGCAGTTCCTCAAGCCGCTCCAACGTTGAGAGCACGCCCCGGTCGATCTGTTGCCCCGTCTTCACTTCAATGGCGATCATTTCCTCCCCTCGAGCCAGAAGAAAGTCCACCTCAGGCCCAGCGTGCAACCGGAAAAAGTAGAGCTGATACTCAGCCTGTTGCGCATTCATCCACTTCTTCAGTTCGCCTGCCACCCAGGTTTCGACCATTGCCCCCGTTTTCCCCGCGCGCCGCAGACTTTCCCAGTCGTGGATCCCCAACAGATGGCACGCCGGGCCAGTGTCGGTGAAGTATACCTTGGGCCGTTTCACAAGCCGTTTGCCGATGTTGGTGAAATACGCTTGGACGCGAAACAGTTGGAAGGTAGTCTCGAGGATACCCACGTAGCGACGGACGGTCATTTCCACCATTCCAAGGTCGCGTCCAAGGTCAGCGAGGTTCAAAAGCTGCCCGGATCTTGACGCAAGGGCTATCAGGAGTCGGTGAAAATCCGGGACGCGGTGAATCGACGAAACCTCTCGAAGGTCACGGTCGAGGTAGGTGACAACGTACGAGGCCAGCCACTTGGCCCGGGCAGTTGTCCCCCGCATCAATCGCACGGGAGGGAAACCGCCCCACAGCACCTGGTCGCGAAGTTCGACAATGGGCGGCGGATTCCCCTCCGCGAAAAGCGGCACCAATTC
>CAYXFI010000444.1:0-3348 GCA_964464205.1 uncultured Cytophagia bacterium | reverse complement strand
GCCGCCAGTGGAGTCCTCACCTTACCGCCGCGCATGCGACCTGCCGCAACAGGACGGCAGTCCCTGCTCGAGCAACGGCGAAGGGGCGCGGCCAACTCGAACGCGCTGATCCTCCCACGCCATCTGACCGAGGCCCGCAAGAAACGCGCACGCACGGACCGCAGCAGTTGCATCGGCCGATTGTCCCGGCAAACGCTCACACGTTTCTGGGGAAAAGGGCGTGAGTGTCTACCCGGGGCAGGCTCAACGCACGCGGACTTGCCCGGGAAGAATCGGGCGACAGCTGCACCATCCAGCCTACGATCGGGGATCGCCCCAGGCGGAGCCGGTCGGGCCGCTGACCACTCCGCTTCAGCGATGGGAAAATGAGCAGAGTGCCCTGCGCAGTCCGCCTGTGCAGACTCGCCGAACCTTGCTTCTCAGTACGTTGGTTCCTTCCCGGAGAATCGCCAGCCCCCACGGACACCACGAGGGAACCGACGTTTCAATAGGCACCGGCTCCGCGCAGGACATTCGGAATGGTCTTCAGTAGAATCTTCACATCGAGCGCCAGGGACCAACGATCGATGTATTGCAGGTCCAGGTGCATCCACTCGTCGAAGCTGAGATCCGAACGACCGTTCACCTGCCAGAAGCAAGTGAGACCGGGCTTCACGGAGAACCTCCGCCTGGCCCAATTGACGTCGAAGCGGGAGACGTCGCGCAGCGGCAGGGGCCGCGGGCCCACCAGACTCATGTCGCCTTTCAGCACATTGATCAACTGGGGGAGCTCGTCGAGACTGTATTTCCGCAACCACCGGCCCACCCGAGTCACTCGTGGATCCCGGCGTATCTTGAAGACGGGGCCATCGGCTTCGTTCTGAGATTCGAGCTGCGATTGCATTTTCTCGGCCCCCACGTACATCGTACGGAATTTGTACATCTCAAACACGCGCTTGTTGTACCCGACCCGCTTTTGACGGAACAGGATCGGGCCAGGAGAGGAGAGCTTCACCAGCAACGCGATCACGGCGAACAGCGGTGACAGTACCACCAGCGCAAGCGAGGCCACCACGACATCCAGCGTTCGCTTGGCAAAATCCCAATGCCAGCGCTTAGGAGAGCCGGTGTAGAGCGTGAGGATCGGCAAACCATCTAAGTCCGCGGCGCTCGTGCGCGCGATGCGAAGGTCAAACAGGTCCGAGGGAATTCGGATCAAGATCCCCTGTTCCTCACAAGCAGCCAGCACTTTCCGAATCTCTTCGTACCGCGATTTGAGCGGGAGGACGACGAAGACCTCGTCCACGATCAACGAGGCCAACTTGGCGGTGAACTCGTCAACCGTGCCCAGATAGGGGAACTGGGTCAAGGGGCTCCGCGGGTTTGATTTCTCGAGGGGCTTATCATCCACATAGCCGACAATCCGATAGCCCAGGTCGGCCCTGCGCTGAATGCGGCGGAGCAGACGGATCGCCCTCGGACCGCTCCCCACAATCACCACATGCCGCTGATTCCTGCCTCGCTTCCGGGCCCATTCCAGGAACACGCGGGCCACGGTTCTTGTCGCCCACAGCGTCGCCAGACAGACGCCCGCATACACGGGGTAGAAGCGGCCCGGAAAATGCAAGCCAACTAACGAAAGCGCAAGGGCTGTGGCTGATACCCCCATCGGCACGGCCTTGAGCAGAAGCCGTATCTGGCCCGCCCCTCGTTCCAGTCGCCGCGACAGATACAACCCGCTCATCCGCAGCGAAGCCACCCATCCGAGGCTTGCCATGAGGGCAGCAGCCAGTAGGCGCAAGCCGGACTGCCCGGCGACCGCCAGCAATGTGGAAACAGCTTGGACAAGCCAGGCCGAGAGCAGGAAGCTGAGCCCCACAGCCCCGAGGTCGAGCAACGTGTAGAGAGCGACGAAACGAGTTCGGTTGTAGCTGATCACGGCTCACCCCTGGATCTTTGTCCGGCGATTCGGATCCCGTTCGCAGGGGTCGAGCCTCTGCCGTCGAACGAATGTTCGAGCTCCCCATCCCGGTTCGTACCCGTAAGCATTTACGGGCAACACGTTCCCGTGCAGAGAATTGAAACCAAATCGTCACCACTATGGTGAGGAAGTAGTAGACAAGGTACCTATCGCGGTTCAGTGGGACGCGCCCCGGCGAGCCGATTCGGAGCCATGAACCCGCCTGGGAGACGATCAGCGCGGAGCGTGGATTCGGAAGAGTTCCCCCTCTTCGTTGATCACCAAGAGATCTTCCCCAAACCAGCAGATTCCCTCGCACTGACCCAGTGATACGGCAAAGCGCCTTGTGGCAGCGTTCCCCTCCTCTTGCAACACCAGGTGAGTGTAACTCAGGAACGCCACGCGGCCGAGGGGCTGGCTGTAGTCCGCACCGGTCACGACGTGCAGGTCATTGCGGGAGTCGACCGGTTCCAGCGTTGCAGCCTCATCCGTTGCGGTGTTCACCCGGAAGCGGTAGACGGTCGTGGCGTCGAGGAAGCTACGGGTCTTGGTTAGCACGTAGATGTAGCCATCGCGCCAGTACACAGCCTCGGCGTCAAATCGCTTCCCACCCGGATATTGCAACCGGTAGATACCCTCCACTCTGGCGCTCGCACGCGGCGAGTAGGGATCCGGTTCATGGATCCGATACACCACCACGGACGATCTCTCCCGAGAGTTGTCCCCCGTGTCGGCAATGTAGAGGTTGCCTTCCGGATCCGTGGCGATATCCTCCCAGTCCACATTTTCCGCACCTTGCACTTCGAACACGCGGAGCACACGGCCCGTCATGTCCAAAGCGAAGATCTGGGGCGGATTTTCCGAATCATTGTGGGACCACAGAATGGCGGGGTACAGGGAGCTCTTTGCAAGTCCCGAGGCTTCCCTCAGTTCTCCGTTGTCGACTTGACCCACCTTGTGCACTGCCAGACTGGGGCCCCACAGGTCATCGAGTTCCTCGATCCAGTCGCAACTGGAGACCACCACCGGCGCGAACAACACGTACAGGGCTGCCCTCCATCGCCGGCGCGACCTGGGCGCCCATTTCATCGGGCTACCGAACACGGTAGGAGATCCCCAGCACGGCCCGGACGTTGGTGTTGGCCTTCGCCGAATCCGGCAGTCCCAGGCCTGCACTCGCACGCAACAGGACACCCTGCCGAACTTCCCACCCGGCCACCGCCTGGAAGAACAAGTCCTCATCCCGTCTTCGCACAACGGAAGACCCGACGAGTTCGGCGGCAAGAAGAACATCCGGATGCACCCTCTTCCAGTAGCCCAAACGGACGGTGGCGACTGTCTCAGCCTGCAAGCCATCTTTGGACCGAACGTAGGCGTCCAATCTCCCCAAGCCGAAGTTCACCACTAGC
>CAYXFI010000443.1:0-3354 GCA_964464205.1 uncultured Cytophagia bacterium | reverse complement strand
AGAACCGTTCGCCTGAAAGGCATGTATGACGACGTAGACGTGAGAAGACTAGCGTGCGGCAACGCTGGCTACGAGAAACATGGATGTTCTCTCTCGAATTCGAGAGATTGACGCAGCTGGGGTGTAGTTCACCTGTACCACCGGAAGACGCTCCGGTCCACCTCTCGTAGAAAGCTCCCTTTTCCCTCCTCTCCCGCCGCGATCTTGATCCGATGACGTCTACCCTTTTCGTCCCCTACGGCGGTCGGTTCAAACCACTGCCTGCAACGCAGTTCCCTGCTCTTCCCCACTCGCGGAGGACCCTCCCAATTTTCCTGCGTTTGACGTGACAGGCCATGAATTGAGTCCCGCGGAAGAGCCAACCCCACGGGAATCAGCCGGGCGTTTACAACCCGGGACGGACGACCAGGAGGTCGCCCATTCACGGACCCCGCGGCACAGGTGCAGGTGACTCGACGTCTACGGGGCGAGAAAAATAGCCTCGGGCCAGGCGGGACCCAGCCACTTCACGTGGACTTTCACGGGGCTTACGGTGATCAACAACTGGCGGCAAGTCCCGGGGCAGAATGCGCTTGACCCTGCGAAGCACGATTTGTACATTTTCTTATGGAGATTCCCTGCGGGCGACCCCTGGGGCAAACCGGGGACTGCCTGGGGGGAATCCTCACGACGTGTTCCGGACGGAGCGCGATGCGAGCGCTGGGCACCGAAGTCCGATCGCCAGGCGAACGAAAGCCAACGGCGGAGGCGTTCTCCAACACGTGCGAGGAACGCGTTTGAAAGTTCTGGGCCCAAACCTCCGCAGGTCCCGGATGTCGGTAGCACGCGCGACGGGCGTGGCGCTCACTCGTCTACCGGAGCCGAACTCACTGACTGTCCGGAGCGGACTTCCTCTGATCGCAACCGTCCCGCCCTATGGAGGAGGATGATGAGACGACTACCCGTGCTCTTTTCTCTTCTGCTGATGGCAACCGCACTGGCCGGGCACTCCACAGCTCAGGACAACCAGACCTGCTTCGAATGCCACTCGGACAGCAGTCTGACCACGGTCGATTCCACCGGCAAGGAGATCTCTCTCTACGTCGACTCGACCGCCTTTTTTCACTCGGTGCACGGAAGTTTCAACTGCATCGACTGCCACACCGACATCGAAGAGATCCCGCACCCCGAGGATCTGGCGAAAGTCGACTGCGGAATGTGTCACGCGGACGAGGCAGAGGGCTGCAAGCGGGGGATACACGGGCGGCTGCATCAGGCTGGTGACCTCGATGCGCCCTACTGCGCCGACTGCCACGGCTACCACGACGTCCGGGCGGTGAGCGATCCGGAGTCGCGCGTGCACCCGCTCAATCAGCCGAGCACGTGCGCCAAATGCCACGCCGACCCCGAATTCGCGCGGCGGAGGAACCTGCCGAGCGCACTGCCGCCGGTGGCCTACGAGCAGAGCGTGCATGCGCGGGCGCTCCGCCGGGGCGTTAGCAACGCCCCAACTTGCAGCGACTGCCACACGCTCGAAAACCGGGCCCACGTAATCCTGGAAATGTCGGATCCGGCCTCCCCCGTGCACTACACGAACGTGGCCAAGACTTGCGGTAGATGCCACGAGCAGACCGCAAACGTGTACATCCAGAGTGCCCACGGAGCCGCACTTGCGAAGGGAATCAGAGAAGCGCCGACGTGTAACTTCTGCCACGGGGAACACCGTATTCTCACGCCTCAGGAGCCCGGTTCGCCCGCGAACCCCGAACGTGTCTCGGAAACCATTTGCTCTCCCTGCCACGCTTCTGAGGTCCTCAGCGAGAAATTCGGTCTGCCACCGGACCGGGTGTCCACGTACGAGAGCAGCTACCACGGCCTGGCTGTGCGGCGGGGTTCCAAGGTGGCGGCCAACTGCACGAGCTGCCACGGCGTGCACGACATCTTCCCCGCTTCCGACCCGCGCTCTCGAGTCCATCCCGCCAATCTCGAAAAGACCTGCGGGACATGCCACCCGGGAGCGGGTGAGAAGTTCGCGAAGATCAAAATTCACAGCTACCGCAGCTCCACCGAGTTCAAAGTCGCGGAGATCATCCGTAAGCTTTACATTTTGCTGATCGTGATGGTCATCGGCGGGATGTTCCTGCACAACTTCATCGTGTGGTTGTTTTACGTCGTCAACAAGTACCGCCGCACCAAGGAAGAACCCGGGGTGCGTCGATTCACCCGAACGATGGTCACCCAGCACCTCCTGCTCCTCACTTCCTTCATCACGCTTGTGATCACGGGTTTCGCACTGAAGTTCCCCGACGCCTTCGCTTTCAGACTCCTGTTCAAGCTCGGTCTTACCGAAGAGCTACGCGGGCTACTGCATCGGATCGCCGCCAGCGTGATGATCGCAACGGCGCTGTACCACCTGTTCTGGCTCTTCTTCACGCGCCACGGGCGGCGCGAAATCGTAGAACTGCTTCCAAACCTCAGGGATGTGGAAGACTTCCTGAGCACGGTGCAGTACTACCTTCGCTTGAGCAAAGAAAGGCCTCAATACAGCAAGTACAACTACGCGGAGAAAGTGGAATACTGGGCTCTGGTATGGGGCACCGTCGTGATGGTGGTGACGGGCCTCACACTGTGGTTCCCCGAACAGGCCACCGAGTTGTTCGGACCGTGGGTGGTGCCCATTGCGGAGATCATCCACTACTACGAGGCGATGCTGGCAACTCTGGCGATCGTCGTGTGGCACTTTTACTGGGTGATCTTTCACCCCGAAGAATATCCGATGAGTTTCGTATGGCTGCACGGCAAGATGCCCTACGAAGAAGCCATCCGGCACCGCGCCGATTGGCTGGCAAAGGAGGCAAGCGAGGAGGAATTGCCCCCTCAGGAGCAGGACTCGTAGCGGTGCGATCCACGGTGCACGGACCAGCGTGCGCCTCAACTCCGGTCAGGTTCCCCCCGACAGCGTGAAGATCCTGCGGGAGAAGGTAGCCTGGGCCGGCAAAGTCCTGAACGTGCTGGAAAAGGCCAAACCCGTCCACAATCCGATGCTGGCCGATAACCTGCTGGCCCAGGTGGTGGAGGCCCTCTCGCCGGGATCTGGTAGCTAGAGCCATCGGGCCGTCGAGAGCCAAGGGAGACTCAAGACGGCAGCGTGGACACAGGATTCGCCGCGCTGCCGAGGCTCCTTCTCCCCAGATGGTCACCCAGCAATCGAATCGTCTCGTGGGGGTATCCTCACTGTACCCGGACGACCTTCCTCACAGTCCGCTGGGAACCGGCCTCTACGACGAGGAAATAGATCCCAGTGGGAAGCTCCAGACCGCGGTTGTCCAGCCCGTCCCAGTGTACCTGTTGTAGGCCCGCTTCCTTCCAGGCGTC